>JAUWAH010000104.1 GCA_030602145.1 Desulfobulbus sp. | reverse complement strand
CGCGCCCGATATCCTCATTGAGACCGAGGCCAAGGGACCGGGCAACCTCGACTTCAGCCCACCCGGCGACCGAAGCGAACCCAAAGCCGGCGACGTCAAGACCGAGGCAGGACCTCCGGGGCAGCCGGCCTACCGGCTGGTTGTCAACGAGGTGCAGATCAGCAAGGGGCGCCTCGCCTGGCATGATCGCACCTCCAAAAAAACCGAAACAATGGCCATCGATTCGCTGACCCTGCAACGCGATACCGCCGCCGCTGACCGGCTCAAGCTGCGGCTGCAGACCACGGTGCGCAATCAGGCCATCGACCTGCAGGGAACCGTGGGAACCATGGATGCCGTTCAGGCAGGCAAACCCTGGCCGGTCAATCTCCAGGCGCGGGTACAGGGAATCACCCTCCGGGTGGAGGGTTCGATCGCCGATCTGGGCCAGTTCAAGGGCATGGCTTTCACCCTGAAGGGGCAGGGCGCTGAACTGATCGAGGCCGTCCGTCTGGCCGGCGTGGACAATCCCGAACTGCCGCAGTCGGCCGGGCCTTTCAGTGTCTCGGC
Source organism: Desulfobulbus sp. (assembly GCA_030602145.1). Classification (GTDB taxonomy): domain Bacteria; phylum Desulfobacterota; class Desulfobulbia; order Desulfobulbales; family Desulfobulbaceae; genus Desulfobulbus. The sequence continues at coordinate 7,013 of JAUWAH010000104.1, read as the reverse complement.
GACCCTTAGCGACGCCGGCCAGCAACTCCAGCTCACCGACCTGGCGGTCGAGGCGGGCAAGGCCGAACTGCTCCTGCTCACCGCCAAGGGAACGATCAAGGATTTGACCGGCAAGGCGGTCATCGACCTGAGCGTCGAGGCCACCAGCAACGATCCGGCAGGGGCAGCCAAGATCGCCGGAGTCGACTATACGGGCAAGGGACCGGTGCGGATCGCCACCCGGCTCCAGGGTCAATCCAAGGCAACCGCCTGGAAAATGTCCGACCTCAAGGCTGTGGCCGGCGGCAGCGATGTCGGCGGCGAACTGACCATCCACCTGGCCGATCGCCCGAAGGTTGCCGGCAAGCTCATCGCCACCACCATCGATCTGGCCGATCTATCCGCCGCAACGCCTCAGTCGGCTTCAGGACAGGTGCCTGCCAGCCAGATGACCGCGGCCAAGGGTGATGGCCGGTTGTTCCCGGATGCCCCCCTGCCTCTGGATGCGCTCCGCGCCGTCGATGCCGACCTGACCCTGCAAGCTGGCAAGCTGGTCCTCGACGACAGGCAACTGAGCGATGTCACCATCACCCTGGTCCTCAACAACGGTCGGTTGACGGTCAATCCCTTCCGTTTCGGTCTGGCCGGCGGCACCTTTGACGGTAATACGGTCGTTGACGGCGGTGCCAACCCCCCCACGCTTGCCCTGCGGCTCAACGGCCGCCAGGTGGAACTCGGTCAGCTCGACAGCAAGGGGCATATCATCGGCGGCAAGAGTGACATCTCGGTCAAACTCACCGCCAGCGGCGGTTCGATCCGCGCCCTGATGGCCACCGCCAACGGCGAGACCACCGTCAGTGTCGGCGAGGGCAGGCTGCGCAACAAATCCCTTGATCTGGCGGGTGGCGATCTGCTGTTCCAGATACTCGGCGCCATCAACCCCCTGGCAAAAAAGGAGGAAATGACCCAGATGCACTGTGCCGCAGTTCGGTTCGTCATCCGGGACGGAATCGCCACCGCCGACAAGGGCATCGCCCTGCGCACCAATCAGGTTGACGTGGTTGGCTCCGGTACGGTCAATCTGCGCACCGAAGGTCTTGACCTGGGTATCCGGCCACGGGCCCGCTCCGGTGTCGGATTGTCCCTGAGCACCCCTCTGGCCGGGCTGGTCAGGGTGGGTGGCACCATTGCCAAACCGACCATGGGCATCGACGCGGCCGGCACCTTGCGCACCGCCGCCTCGTTGGGGGCGGGTATCGCCACCGGCGGCCTGTCCACGGTGGGCGAATTGCTGGTCGACAAGGTGACCGGTGACGAAGATCCCTGCCGAACGGCGCTCGGCCTGCCCCAGCAAGGCAGCCAGGCCAAGCCGAGCACGGAAAGCCAGCCGCAGAGTCCGACCCGGCTCCTTCGGGGCGTGTTTGGCCGGTAAAGGGGTGTTCCTGGCCATGCCGGCCATCATCACAGACCGCGGAGTAACCCGGCGGCCTCCGGTTGCCGCCGGCGGTCGCCGACCAACCCAACCCTCCCCGCACAGGAGGACGACATGAAGCGCATCCTCATCAGGACGCTGACCGACAAACGCCTCCTTACGGTGGCGGGAGCCATCGTGCTGTATGCCCTGGCCGGTTTCGTGGCCATTCCCCTCCTGCTACGCTGGCAGCTTCCCCATCTTGCCAAAGAGCACCTGCACTGCCAGGCCAGCGTCGAAACAATCCGGATCAATCCCTTTCTGCTCACCTTCGAGGCAGAGGGGTTTCGTCTCAACCAGGAGGATGGAACACCGCTGGCCGCCTGGCAGCGGTTGTTCATCGACCTGGAATTCAGCAGCCTGATGCGCCGGGCAGTGGTGGTCCGCGAGGTGACCATCGACCAACCCGAGATCGACCTGACCATCGGGGCCGACGGGTCGCTCAACTGGGCCACGCTGGCCCCGGCATCGAATTCCGAGGAGCCCGCCGACAACGAGGCCTCCCTCGTGCCCTTTCGGCTTGAGAACGTGGCTGTTCACCATGGGCAGATCACCTGTCTCGACCAACGCCACGACACCCCTGCCCGGCTTGTTGTCCAGGAGATCGAGTTTGCCGCCTCGGGATTGTCCAGCCACGCCGAGGAGCAGGGCAGCATGCATCTGACAGCCGCCACCGATCAAGGGACCGACCTGAACTGGCAGGCCGAGGTTGCTCTCTCTCCCCTGCGGGCCAGCGGCGCCATCAGCCTCAAGGGTCTTTCCCTGGCCGGCCTGTGGCCATTTGTTGAAGGTCGCATCCCGATGGAACGACCGGACGGTGTGTTCGACATCGCCGCCAACTATCGGCTTGCCGACGGAGAGCCGATGCAGGCCCGGCTCGAAGAGGTGGTCGTCAGCGCCACCGACCTGTCGCTGCCCCTGCGCCGCACAGCCAACATCCTCCTTGACCTCAAGAAAACCACCTTGGAGGTGGTGTCCTTCGACCTGATCAACCCCGGCGGCGAGATCGGTCGCCTCCACCTGGAAGACAGCCTGCTGAGAAGCGCCGCAACGCAGGAGACGATGTTTGCCGCCGCCGAGATGACCGTGGCGAACGTTGTCGTCGACGTGGCCGCCCAGAGCCTCACCGTCGACCGTCTCGCCTTGGGCAAGGGGCGGCTGCATGCCGTCCGCGATGCGGAAGGGCGGCTGGACTGGCAACGACTGGCCGAGCCGAAACCGGGTTCGGCGCCCCAAACCGACTCCAGTCCTCCCTGGTCCTTTCTGCTGCGTACCCTGACCATCGAGGGCTTCAGCACCCAATTGGTCGACCTGACCACCGGATTTCCGCAACCGGTGATCGGGCTGCGCAACCTCGGCGTCACGGCGACCGGGATCGGCGGCGCCAAACCAATTGCCTTTACCGTCGGTTTCGAGGGCGAACGGGGTGGCACCGCCAAGGGCGAGGGAACGGTCGACCCCCGTCTGCCCTCGGTCGAGGCCGAGATCACGGTCGATGGTCTGCCGCTGGCCACCCTGCAACCCTATATTGCCCCCTATATCAACTTTGAAGTGCGGTCGGGAGCGGTCTCCACCAAAGGACGCCTGCACTATGGAGGCGAAGGCAAGGTACCTGCCACGGTCTACGAGGGGAGCTTCAGTCTCGCCGATCTCCTCCTCCATGACACCGACCAGGCCAACAAACCGTTCCTCAATTGGCAGGCGGTTCGATTGCCCGCCTTCCGCCTGACCGTCAATCCGACCATCCTGGAGGCCAAGGAACTGTTGCTGGTCAAACCGGAGGGTGAACTGATCATCGATGCGGACAAAACCCTTAACCTAACCAGGGTGATCAAACAAACGCCAGCCACCGGTCCCCAAACCGCCTCCGGCCAACCGCCCTCCCCCAAGCCACAGGATGCAGGCGATCCCCCGTTCGCCTACAAGATCGGGACTATCCGGATAGACAAGGGGAATCTCCTTTTTGCCGATCTGAGCCTGCGCCCCCAATTCAAGACCCGCATCCATGACCTCTCGGGGACCATCACCGGACTTGGTTCGGCACCCGAGGCGGTGGCCGCCATCCGCCTCAAGGGCCAGGTCGACCGGTACGGCATGGCGACCATTAACGGTTCGGTCCGGACCAACGATTTCGGTCGGGCTTCCACTGTCGAGCTGGTCTTTCGCAATCTCGACATGAACAACCTGTCCCCCTATTCGGGCAGATTTGCCGGGCGGCTGATCAAATCCGGGAAAATATCGACGGATCTGCGTTATACCTTCCGCGATCACCGGGTCAGCGGCAACAACAACATCGTGATCGACAAACTGGTTCTGGGTGACAAGGTGGAAACACCCGAGTCGGCCAACCTGCCCCTTGATCTGGCCATCGCCCTGCTCCAGGATGGGCAGGGGCGGATCACCATCGGCCTGCCGGTCAGCGGCGATCTCAATGATCCCCAATTCAGCATCGGCTCATTGGTCTGGAAGATGATGACCAATCTGATCACCAAAACGGTAACCTCGCCGTTCAGGGCTCTGGGGTCGCTGTTCGGCTCCGGTGAGGCCGATTTCGAGGCCATCGCCTTTGCCCCCGGAGAGGCAGATCTGTCGCCCCCGGAAAAGGAAAAACTGATTCGACTGGCCGAGGCCCTGTCCAGCCGGCCGCAACTGCTTCTTGTTGTCCAGGGGCGATACAGCCCCGAGGTTGACGGTCCGGTTCTCAGGGAACAGAGCCTCACCACCCGGGTGACCACCCTGCTCGGCACCGGCTCCACTGCCGACGGAGCCGTCGAACCGCTCAACCTCGCCGACGGCAAGGTCCGGGACATCCTGGAAACGCTCTATCGGGATCGATTCGGCAAGGAGGCCCTGGACAAGCTTGACACCGATATCGCCGACGGCCAGGTGGAACCGCGCCTGCCGGGATGGCATGGGCAGGACCGGACGGAACAGGCCGGCTGGTGGACCAGGATGGTGGATTCCATCCATCTGTACAAGATAGTACCGGGCGGCAAGAGCAGCGAGGAGGCGCTTCTCTGGACCGGCGAGTTATTTGTCCGTCTGGCGGAAAGCGAGGAGCTTGCCGAACCCGCCTTCATCCGGCTTGCCGACCGTCGCGCCCGGGCCGTGGCCAACCACCTCCAGACCGAGGCCAAGGTTCCGGCCGACCGTGTGCGCCTCGACCCGACAGAACCGCTGTCCGGAGACGATCCTCCCGCCGTGACCCTGGCACTCGACAGCCGCTGACCAGCGGGCTTACCCACATTGGCCGACCACAACCAACAGGAACAAGATCTGCACTCCGGCATGGCAAAGGAGCCGGAAGCGCCGTCGTTCACAGAAACCACCCCACTTTTATTCCAAGGAGTCATGATGCCAACCATCCGTCTGCTCTGCACCCTTTGTCTGCTCCTCGCTGGTCCGGCACTCCCCGCCTGGGCCGACATCAACATTTTTCTCACCGATCTCAATAGCCGCGCCTATGCCGCTCCAAGTGACTACACCATCCGTTTGAGCACCCAATTCGGCCTGCCCCAACCCCAGGTCCACTCCCTCATCCGCACGGTGGCCGTTCCCGCCGATGCCTTCATGGTCCTGCAGCTTGCCCGGATGCTCGGCCTGCCCTATGAACGGGTCCTGCCCGTCTACACCACTCACCGGGGCCAGGGGTGGGGAGTAATCGCCAAGGAGTTGGGCATCAAGCCCGGCTCGCCGGAATTCCACGCCCTCAAGCGGGGTGACTTTGCCCTGACCGGCGTACCCGGCGGCGGCAAGGGTTCCGGGGGCGGCCCGGGAAACGGTGGTGGTCAGGGATATCGGGATGACCGGGGACCAGGCGAGGACAAGGGTCAGGGCAAGGGCGAGGACAAAGGCGGCAAGGGCAAGGGGCACAACAAGTAGCGAGCGAGCGATCCATGACCGGAACACCTGCTTCCATGCCGGCTGGTTCGCTCAATGCTCTTGAGCGGTCCGCCCTGTTCGTCGCCACCCTGACCTCGTTCATGGGCCCGTTCATGATCTCCGCGGTCAACGTGGCCCTGCCGGCCATCCAGACAGATCTGGCCCTGGACGCGGTCCAGTTGAGCTGGATCGCCACCGCCTACCTGCTGGCGGTGGCGGTGGTCCTGCTGCCGGCCGGTCAACTGGCCGACATCCACGGACGGAAACGGGTCTTCACCCTTGGGCTCCTCATCTATACCGCCGCCTCAACCCTGGCCGCCGCCGCTGGAGGCGCTCCCTGGCTTCTGGGCTGCCGGATCATGCAGGGGGTGGGCGCCGGCATGTTCATCACCACCGGCATGGCCATCCTCACCTCGATCTTTCCGTCCCACAAACGGGGTCGGGCCATCGGCATCTATGTGGCCGCGGTCTATGTGGGGTTGTCGGTCGGTCCCTTTGCCGGTGGCCTGCTGGTCGAACAGTTCGGCTGGCGTTCCATTTTCCTGCTCATGCTGCCGCTCGGCGCCGGCTCCATCGGCCTTACCCTCGCTTTTCTCAAGGGTGAATGGTCCGCCGGCCGGGAGCAGCGGTTCGATTTCGGCGGCAGCCTGCTCTACGGTGCAGCCATCGTCACCCTGATCTATGGCATCACCATCCTGCCCGCCCCGAACGGGATCGGCCTGGCCGGGATCGGCCTGGCCGGGCTGCTGGTGTTCTTCCACCAGCAGCACCGTGCCATCCACCCGCTCTTCGAGGTCGGCCTGTTCATCAACAACCGCACCTTTGCCTATTCCAGCCTGGCCGCCCTGCTCAACTACTCGGCAACCTTTGCCCTCACCTTCCTGATGAGCCTCTACCTGCAGTACGCCAAAGGACTGTCGCCGCAAGCCGCCGGCCTGCTGCTCATGGCCCAGCCGGTGATGATGGCCCTTTTTTCGCCGCTGGCCGGCCGTCTCTCGGACCGGATCGAACCGCGCCTGCTGGCCTCGGCCGGCATGGGGCTTACCGTGCTGGGCATGGCGGTCTTCACCCGCCTGGAACCCGAAACCGGCCTGGTCGGTATCGTCGCCACCCTGATGCTGCTCGGCTTTGGCTTTGCCTTGTTCTCGTCACCCAACATGAGCGCCATCATGGGTTCGGTTTCCAAGGCGAAGTATGGTATCGCCTCCGGTGCCGTGGCCACCATGCGGCTTGTGGGCCAGATGCTGAGCATGGCCATGGCCACCGTGGTCCTCGCCCTGCTGGTCGGGCGACAGGTCATCGGTCCTGAGAACCTCGACCGTTTCCTGATGAGTATCCGGATCGTCTTTGCGCTTTCGGCCCTGCTTTGCGCGGTCGGACTCTTCTTCTCCCTTTACCGTGGCCGGCTGAGGAACCCATGAGGGGTGACGGATGCCCGCCGCCCCTGCCTGCACCTATGGATAAAGTTGACTGGAAACCTGGGACCGTGCTCTATCCCCTGCCGGCGGTCATGGTCAGTTTGGGGACGACCGCCGAAGAGTACAACATCATAACCATTGCCTGGACCGGCATCGTCTGTTCCGATCCGCCCCTGTGCTACATTTCGGTGCGCCCGGAACGGCATTCCCACGGCATCCTGACCCGAACCGGCGAGTTCGTCATCAATCTCACCACCGCGCCG
>JAUWAH010000313.1 GCA_030602145.1 Desulfobulbus sp. | reverse complement strand
GGCGGCCGTTTTTCCCGTCAGGTGGCCCTGTACACCATGATCCGGAGCGCCAAGGTCTCCAGACTGGCCCATATCGTGGCCATCGATGAGAGCTTCCCCCTCTATGGCGACTTTCGGACCGATGAAACCGCTGCGGCGGACAGCGCCACCTCCCTGCTCGACGAGCGCCCCCGGACGCTGATGAGCCGGGACACGGCCCGGTCCTTTGGCCTGGCCCCCGGCGACCAGTTGACCATCGGCCAGACGCAATTCCCGCTGGCCGCCCTGGTTGACCGCGAACCCGGCTGGGATTTCACCCGTGTGACCCTGGCCCCGAGGATCTATCTGGGCCTGAATCACCTGGAAGCAACCGGCCTGATCCGTTTCGGCAGCCGGGTCAGTCATACCCTGTTCATCCGCTTGCCCGAAGGCGCCGACGGGCCGGCAATCGGGGCCCGGCTCACCGCCCGCCTGGATGGCATGGCCTCCGGTTCCCCGGAGGTCCGGGTCTCGACCACCGCCGACGCCAACCGCCGCATGGCCCAGGTGCTCGGCTATTTCACCTCGTTTCTCAGCCTGGCGGCCATGGTTTCGCTCGCCCTGGCGGGGGTCGCCGCCGCCTACCTCTTCCGCGAACACCTCCACGGCAAACTTCGGGAGATTGCCATCCTGCTCAGCCTCGGGGCCTCGCGTCGCCAATGCCTGTTCCTCGCCACGGGCCAACTCGTCCTCCTCGGCCTGGCCGCCGCATCGGTGGCTATCCTGCTCGCCTGGCCGCTGCTGCCCCTGTTCGGCCGCCTGCTTGCCACCCTGCTTCCCGATGGTCTTGATGTGGTCCTCGATCCGGCCACCGTTGTCCTGACCCTGCTGGTCGGCTCCCTCGGCAGTCTGTTTTTCTGTCTGCCGCTCCTCTTGCGCATCCTGCAGGTCCGCCCCCTGCATCTCTTCCAGGGTACAGCCCTGTCCGACGCGAACCCGGGCCGCAAACGGCTGCTCGATGGCGCCGCCATGGCGCCGGCCCTGCTCTTCCTGCTCTTCCTGGCACTGCGTTTGAGCCATGTTCCCTTGCAGGGACTGGCCTTCATGGCCGGGCTGGCCGGGCTGGTCCTGGTCTTCACCGCCATGGCCGCCCTCTTCTTCCGCGCCTGCCGGCAATGGTCACGGACCAACCACCTCATCGTGCGCATCGCCGGGCGCAATCTGTATCGCAACCGGCGGGCCTCCGCGGCGGTGTTCGTCTCCCTGGCCACCGCCCTGCTGCTCCTCAACCTGATCCCCCAGATCGAGAAGGGACTGGCCGAGGAAATCGGTCAACCGGAGGGATTGGAGTTGCCTGACCTCTTCCTGATCGATATCCAGGAACAGCAGCGCCAACCGCTGCTCGATTTTTTTCAGACGGAGAAGGCGGTACTCTCCGTCCCGACGCCGATGGTGCAGGGTCGGATCGTGACGATCAACGACCAGCCCTTTGCCCGCTGGCGGGAACTGCATCACATCGACGATGAGCGGGGCTTGCGGCGCACGGAGTTCAATTTCTCAAGCCGCAGCCAACTGGATGGGTCCGAAACGGTGATCGAAGGGCCGGCGCTGCCCACCACGCCCTGGCAACCGGAAACGGGACAGCCCTTTGCCCTGTCGATGGAGCGGGAATTCAGCAAGCGCTTGCGGGTGGGGATTGGCGACCGGTTGGTCGTTGACATCCAGGGTATCGAAATGGAGGGGCGGATCGTCAACCTGCGCAAGGTGCGCTGGAACAGTTTTCAACCCAATTTCTTCATGCTGGTGCAGCCGGGGGTGCTGGACGATGCGCCGAAGAGCTACCTGGCCTCGGCGGGCAGTGTGGAGGAGGCGGACAAGGATGGCCTGGTCAATCGGCTGGGCGGAACGTTTCCCAACATCTCGGTCCTCGATGTCAGCTCCATGGTGGACCGCCTGGTCCACCTCACCGGTCGCCTGACCCGCTCCCTCCAATTCATGGCCGCACTCGCCCTGGCGACGGGTCTGGCGGCCGTGGTGGCCATCGCCCGTCAGGAAGCGGTGCGGCGGGAACGGGAAATCAACCTGCTGCGGGTCCTGGGGGCGGCAAGGGGCACCATCCGGGTTCTGGTGGCAGTCGAGTTCGCCGCCATCGCCGCGGCAGCCGCCCTGTCGGCCCTGCTGCTGAGCGTGGCCGCTGCCTGGGCGGTTTCCTGGCTGATGTTCGACCGGATCTGGCAGCCGCACTGGCAGGCGGGCCTTCTCCTGACCGCGGCAGCCGTCACGGCATGCAGCCTCACCGCCCTGATCGCCGCCGATTCGGTCATCCGCCGCAAGCCCACAACCCTCCTCGGCTGAGCCGAACCCGGAGCCGGCGGCCTGACGTCGTCCCGGCTCAGGTCCCTTGATCCACCCAGATTTCCGTGACCACGCAGGCCCTGTCCTCGGGCCGCATCACCCGGCAGCCGAGCACCCCTTCCTGAAAGGAACCGTAGGTGGCATGCCTGGGGATGCGCAGGGTCCCCTGGTCGTCCAACTCGACCATGACGATCACATCGCCGCCGTTTCCCAGGGTCAGTTCACAGGGTATCTTGCGCATTGGGATCCACTGGTTTGCTCTCTTGCCGGGTCTGCACCAACTTGACGGTCTTGTCGACCCTGACCTGCTGGTTGGCCGCCGGGCCGCCTTTAACCTCCGGGGTTGAGTACTCCAGGGGCGAGGGCGGCCCATTGAGGGCTGCGAGGACGCCCGCGTCCCGGTTGTACATATCGGGTTTGAACATCACCTTGCCGTCCTGGACCTTGGTGGTCAGGTACATCAGGTAGATCGGCAGCGGCTGCTTGAGGATCACGGTGCTGGTCCTGCCCGAGGCGAGAATCTGGTTCATTCTTTCCGCCGAGGTCGTGTTGCCGGCGTCGTTGGCGAGGATCATCCTGCCCAGGTCCAGGGGATTCTGCACCCGGATGCAGCCGTGGCTGAAAGCGCGATTGGTTCGACCGAACAGCGATTTGCTCGGGGTGTCATGCAGGTAGACGTGGTAGGGATTGGGAAAGAGGAATTTGATCAACCCCAGCGAGTTGTCCGCCCCCGGATCCTGACGGAGGGTATAGGGCAGGTATCTCCCCTGATACTGCCGCCAGGGGATGGAATTCGGATCCACCTGGTTGCCGCCGCTGTCCAGGACACGCATTCGCTGTTTGGCCAGGAAGTCCGGGTCCTTGACGATACTGGGCACGGTCTCGTTCTTGACAATGTCCGGGGTGGGTGTCCAGGTCGGATTGAGCACGATGTAGGTGATCGCCGAACGAAAGACCGGGGTCTGGTGGTAGGGTTTGCCGACCATGACTTTGCTGGTCCAGACCGGTTTGTTGTCGTGGTAGTACTGAAGCGAGAAGCCGGCGATATCGACGATCAGGTTGGAACTGGGCAGGTCATGAATCACCCACCTGGTCCGCTCCAGATTGACCCGGATCTGGTGAATCCGCTCGGTGACGGTCGCATTCATGGCCGCAAGGGTGGCATTGCCGACCACCCCGTCCGGCTCGATGTGATGCCGGGCCTGAAAGGCCTTGACCGCCGCAGCGAGGTGATTGTCATACATCTGCGACTCCCCCGCCCCCTTGGGGTGATACTCGCCGCTTATGCCCAAACGATGCCGGATGGCCGGCACCCGTGGATCGGTCATGCCCGGTTTGATGGACTGACCGGCGGATATTTTGTGCCAGCCCCCCTTGCCGCCGATCTTCTTGTACCGGCTGAGGGCCTCCTTGAGATCGCGGTACGAGGGGTGATGCGGCGACATGTTCTCCAGGGTCGTCCGCACGGTCCCGGTTCTGATTGCCTGCAGGTAGGTGTCAACGGGCGACAACCGGGGCGTGTTCGCCTCAAGATTCTTTTTCTCCTCGACCTTGCGGGGATCGACCTTGCCGTAGCGTTTGTGATGACCCAGCAGGACCAGGGCATCGGAGAGCAGCAGGTCGTATTCCACCAACATGGCCGGGGATGGATGGTGCTGTACCTTGCTTCGGTAGTGGGACAGGGCCGTCAGATGGTAATCGTCGGGGATCAGCCCCTCTTCGGCGCTGGCAACAATGGCGCCCAGCAGTTGGGCGATATTGTCCTCATTGGTCCAGAGCGGATTGAATTGATTTCTCCTATACAGAT
>JAUWAH010000212.1 GCA_030602145.1 Desulfobulbus sp. | reverse complement strand
CTGGGCGGTTTTGTCGCCCTGATCGAGGCCCTCGCCGAATGGCGGCGCCGTTTGCGCGGGGCCCGTCCTGTGGAGGCCTGGTGCGGGGATCTGCTCCACCTTGCCGATGACCTGTTCTCGGCCGAGGAGGATCATCAGGGCCTGGAGATCCTGCGCGAGGCGATCATCGGCCTCAGGACCGATTGCCGCCTGGCCAGCCACACCGAACCCGTCACCCTGGCCGTCTTCACCCGTCATCTTCTGGCAAGGCTCGGCCAGCCGACCGGCAGCCAGCCCTTCCAAAGCGGTCGGGTCACCTTCTGCAACATGGTGCCGATGCGCTCCGTCCCCTTCCGGGTCGTCTGCCTCCTTGGCATGGACGATGGGGCCTTTCCGCGCAGCCAGCATCCGCTCGCTTTCGATCTGATGGCTGCCAGGCCCCGCCCGGGGGACCGCAACCGCAACCAGGACGACCGCTACCTCTTCCTGGAGGCCCTGCTCTCGGCCCGCGATGTGTTCTACATCTCCTGGGTCGGCCGCAGCCAGCGCGACGAGACCGTCCTGCCCCCGTCGGTGGTGGTCGCCGAACTCCACGAGTATCTCGACCAGAGCTGTCTGTCGGCGGGAACCCCGGCGGTCGCCCACCTGACCACCGATCATCCCATGCAGCCCTTCAGCCGCCGCTGTTTCGACGGCACCGAGGCCACCGCCAGCTTCAATCCGGCCTGGCTGCCCGCAACCCGGCAAACCGATCCCCCGCCCTTTCTCCACGGCGGACTGGGCCAACCTCCGGACCAATGGCGGACTGTCGACATCGATGAGTTGTGCCGCTTCTGGCGCCATCCGGCCCGGTACTTCCTGGAGAGGGTCCTCGGCCTGCGACTGTGGACCAGACCGACCGACCTTGCCGACAGCGAACCCTTCCGCCTTGACCGACTCGACCAGTTTCACCTGCGCCAGGCAACCGTGGCCGGCCTGCTGGCCGGCAGGTCGGCGGACAGCATCCGGCGGGAATTGACAGGCAGCGGCGTGCTGCCCCGAAACGGATTCGGCCGGATCGCCTTCGACGACATTGCCAAAACCAGCACCGGATTCGCCGACCTGCTCCGCCCCCTGCTGGTTGCACCCCTGGAACCGCAGCCCATCGATCGCACCTTCGGACCGTTCAGGCTGACCGGCCGGCTGACCGATCGATATCCCGCCGGTCGGATCACCTGGCGCGCGGCCGCCCTCAAGGGCGCCGATCTGATGGACCTCTGGGTGCATCACCTGATGCTCAACCTCCGGGCACCCGCAAGTCCTCCACCGCTATCCGTGCATCTGGCCCACGATCCGGCCGGCAAGGAAGCCGGGGTCCAACGGGTCACCTTCCAGCCGGTGGTCGATGCCGCGGCCGAGGTGCAGCGACTGCTCGACCTGTACTGGCAGGGACTGTCAGCCCCGCTGCCCTTCTTTCCCGAAACCAGCCGGGCCTGGGCCGAGGCGGCCAACCAGGGCAAGGACCCGCACGAGGCCGCCCGTCGCACCTGGGAAGATAGCTACCAACGCAACGGCGAGGGTCAGCATCCGGCTCACCGGCTGTGCTTCCCGCAGGAGCGCTTTGTTGCCGACCAGGCCTTCATCGACCTCGCCGACCTGTATCTTCCCATCCTGGCCCACCTGGAGATTGACCGTGCAGACCCTTGACCCGCTCCTTCTGCCCCTGCGCGGCCGGCAACTCCTGGAGGCCAGTGCCGGCACCGGCAAGACCTACACCCTCACCCTGCTCTGTCTCCGCCTGCTGCTCGAACGGGGCCTGACCATCGACCAGATCCTGGTGGTCACCTTCACCCGGGCGGCCACCGGCGAGTTGCGCGACCGCATCCGCCACCGGCTCCGCCAGGCCCTCGATCTCCTCGATGGTGACGGCGACGACCCCGCGCTGGCCGCCCTGCTGGCCGCCGTCCCCGCCCACTTGGCCCGGCAGCGGCTGGCCGAAGGGTTGGCGCGGTTCGACGAGGCCGTCATCCACACCATCCACTCCTTCTGCCAGCGCATCCTCAAGGAGCACGCCTTCGAATCGGCCATGCCCTTCGAGGCCGACCTGGTGCCCAACGAGACCGACCTGCGCCGGGAAGTGATCGAGGATTTCTGGCGCAACCGGTTCTATCCGGCCGACAATGACGAGGCAGCCTGGGCCACCGCCACCTGGAGCGATCCGGATGGGCTGCTCGCCGCCCTGGGCAAGGCGGCGGATTGGAGGGACTGCGACCTGATTCCGGCAATCGACGAGGGCACGCTCGGGGGACTCGCCGATCAATCAAGCCAACTTTTTGACGAAGTCCAACGGGCCTGGCGGCGCCACCGGGAGGAGGTGCGAGCCATTTTGGAGGGGGATCCCTGTCTGAAGCGAAACGACCGGGCCTATCGCCTGACCGACCAGGTCCCCTGGCTGATGGCCGCCATGGACGGGCTCGCCGAACGGACCGGGCCGCCGTGGAGCCTGCCGGGCGGCATCGACCGGCTCGGGGTCTCGGTCATGGCCGGCCATGTCAAGGCGCGATGCAAGGTGCCGGATCATCCGTTTTTTGTCCTCTTCGATCGATGGTACCAACTCCAGGTCCGGACACTGCGCCTTCGCACCATCCATGTGCTGCGGCAGGCCCGCTGGTCCCTGCACACCGAACTGGGCCGCCGCAAGCAGGACCGGGGCTGGCTCGGCTACGACGACCTGCTGACCCGCCTGGCCGAGGCCCTGGAACGACCGGGCAGCGGCCCGCCATTGGCGGCCCGATTGGCGGACCGCTATCCGGCCGCCCTGATCGACGAATTCCAGGACACCGACCCCACCCAGGACCGGGTGCTCTCCCGCATCTTTGGCCAAGACTCCACCCTGTTGCTCATCGGCGATCCCAAGCAGGCCATCTACTCGTTTCGCGGTGCCGACATCTTCACCTACATCGCGGCCCGCCGGGCCACCCCCCGGGGCAACCGGGCCACCCTGGGTGTCAACCACCGGGCAACGCCGGCCATGGTGCGGGCAATCAACACCCTGTTCGAAAGACGGCAGGACGCCTTTGTGTTCAGCGACGACATTGTCTTTGCGCCGGCCCTTGCCGCCGACCCGCCCAAGGCGCACCCGCTGCTGCTCGACGGCCGGACCATGCCGCCGCTCACTGCCCTGCTGCTGGACAGCGAACGGTTGCGGCGACCGAGATCGTCGACCATCAGCAAGGAAGAGGCCACCCGGGCAGCGGTGGATTTCTGCGCCGACGTCATCATCCGTCTGCTGGAAGCCGCCGCCCAGAACCGGGCCAGCATCGCCGGCCGGCCGCTTGCTCCCGGCGACATCGCCCTCCTGATCCGCACCCACCGGGAGGCCGAGGCCATGCAGGCCGGTCTCCGCCGCCGGGGATTGAAGGCCATCGTCGCCCATCAGGGGTCGGTGTTTGCGACTCCGGAAGCCCGTTCCCTGGCCCTGGTGCTGGACACCCTGACCGCCACCGCCGACCCGGCGGCCATCCGCACCGCGTTGACCACCGATCTGTTTGGCCACAGCGGCGAGGATCTGTACCGTTTCAGCCGCGACGACCAGGCCTGGGCCTCGCGGCTGACCGACCTGTTCCACTATCGACGCATTCTCAGCGAACAGGGATTCATGCCCATGTTTCAGTATCTCCTGGCCGGCGAGCAGGTCACCCGGCGATTGACGGCCCGGCAGGGAGGACGCCGCAGCCTGACCAACTACCTGCACCTGGCCGAATTGCTCCAGGCCAGTCCGGCCGGACGCCACGGCCCGGAACCCCTGGCCCGGTGGCTGCGCCGCCGGATGGAACGGTCGGAGGGAGACGAAGAGGCCCAATTGGTTCGCCTGGATGACGACGAACACCTGCTGAGGATCGTCACCATCCACAAGGCCAAGGGACTGGAGTTCCCGGTGGTGTTCCTGCCCTTTCCGTGGTCCGGCCGCGACCTGCCGACCAACGAACCGCTCGCCTTCCATGACCGCGACAGCCTGCGTCCGACGATCGATCTGGGCAGCGGTGATGAAACCCACCGCCGCTGGGCTGAGGAAGAGTACCTGGCCGAGGAGATGCGACTGCTGTATGTGGCCATGACCAGGGCGAAATCATGCTGCCTGTTCACCTGGGGCCGGGTCAATGGTCTTGAGCGGACCCCCTTGGCCCGTCTCGTGCACCAAAGTGGCCTGCCGAACGACGACGCCGACATGATCCATGAGCTGGAAGCGCTCAACAGTGAGGAGGTCCTGCTCGAATGGCAGCCCCATCCGCCGGCCTTCGGCAGACATCGCTTCGCCGAAACCGCCGAGCCGCCCCGGCTCCGGGTCGCCTCCTTCACCGGCCGCATCCATCCGGGCCGGTCGCTGACCAGCTATTCCCGACTCAGCGGCGGCACCGATCTGCCCGAGACGGCCGACCGGGACGAGCGGGACAGCCCGGCCGTCGAGCAGGCCGAGGATTTCGCCTCCATCCACACCTTTCCCCGCGGACCGAAGGCCGGCACCTGTCTCCATGGTCTTCTGGAACGTTTCGACCGTGCCAGCCCGGCGGAGGAACAGCGGGACCTGGTCATCCGGGGATTGGAGCAGGCGGGCATCGACCCGCGTTGGCACCACCCCCTGGTCCGCTGGCTGAACGACCTGTCGGCGGTGCCCCTGCCCGGCAGTTGCACGCTCGGCGATCTGGCCGGCGGCGACCGGATCGTCGAACTCGGCTTTCTCTTTCCCCTCGAACAGGTCTCCCTCGCCCGGTTCAACGACCTGCTCGCCTCGGCCGGACTGCGGCCCCTGGCCGGGGGGGCAGCCTCCCTGCACGGCCTGATGAAGGGATTCATCGACCTGGTTTTTCGACATCGGGGCCGCTATTATCTGGTCGACTACAAGTCGAATTATCTCGGCCCGGAGCCGGCCCACTACAATCCCGAAGCCCTGGCCGCCTGCATGGACAGCCACCAGTATCCGCTCCAGGCCCTGATCTACACCCTGGCCCTGCACCGCTTCCTGGCCTCCCGAATCCCCGGCTACCGGTACGACGACCATTTCGGCTGTGCCTACTACCTGTTTCTGCGGGCCATGCACCCAAGCCATCCGCCGGGAACCGGCATCCATGTCTTTCGGCCGGAGCGGTCGCTCATCGACGCCCTGGATGCATGCTGCCGTGGAGGGACGACAAGATGATGCCCATGCTCGATCAGGTCCGGTCCTGCCGGTTGTTCCGGCCCCTTGATGTCCAGGTGGCGCACCTGCTCACCCGGCTCGACGGCGGCCGCTGTCGGGAACTCGCTGTTCTTGCCGCCCTCGCCAGTTGGGCTGCGGGACAGGGACA
>JAUWAH010000292.1 GCA_030602145.1 Desulfobulbus sp. | reverse complement strand
GCCGACTATGTGAGCGTGGCCAAGGACGGCATCAACTTGCGGTCCGCTCCCAATACCAATGCGGAAATCCTTTTCGAGCTGCCGGCGGGCTATCCGTTGGAGGTGTTGGGCAAGGAGGGGCAATGGCTGAAGGTCAGCGATTACGAGGGAGACAAGGGCTATATTCACGAATCCCTGGTGAACAAGACGCCCTTTGTGATCGTCAAGGTCAAGGAGTGCAATGTCCGCAGCGGTCCCGGGGCCAACGAACCGGTGGTGGGAAAAGGCATCAAGGACGTCATTTTCCAGAAGCTCGAACAGAAAGGGGATTGGATCAAGGTGTCCCACCCCAACCTCACCGGCTGGATCCATAAGGATCTTGTCTGGCCCTGAGCACCTGCCGCCGCCTGTCGAGAATCTTCTCGATCGAGCGGCCGAAATCGACCGGCAGCCGCACCTCCTGCCCGGCCTTGTTCCGGAAAAGCAGGTGCCGCTGCCGGAGTCCGAACAGGAACAGATCGCGGGTGATCTCCACATCCGCCCGGCAATACTCCGCCAGTCTGCTCATCTCCCCCTGCCTGAACCAGCGCAGCGCCTCCAGACCGTCACCGGTCTTGTTCACCCGCAGGGTCTTTTCCGCCAGTCTTTGCAGGCTCAGCCGGTACCCCAACTGTTCGCTGATCACCTCCAGCAGGTCGAGGGACGGCAGCAGACCGAGATCCCGGTCGGTGTAGGCTGAAAGCACCTTGTTGTCGAACCGCTTGTTGTTGAATCCGACCACCAGGTCAAGGGCAAAGAGCCGCTCGATCAGGGTTGTCGCCGAGTCCTCGGTGAAGGTGGTGAACCGTTGGCTCCTTGCCTCGTAGAGGACGGCCACACTGATGCGCATTCGGTCCGCCCGGTGCCAGCCGCCGACTTCCTGAGCCGATTTCTGTGTTTCCAGGTCGAACACGCCGTAGTTGGCGGGAAGCGAAGGAGGTGTTTCCTGCCTTGGGGAATCAGGGCGGCAGGGAAGCGTCGATCGGTTGATAGCCGGGGCTTTCATGGCCGGGGATGAGGCACGCAACGCTTCAAGCAGGAACAGGCAGGCCCGCTTGTCGATGGGCCGATTGCCCGACCCGCACCTGGGGGAGTGGACGCAGGAAGGGCAGCCCAGATCGCAGGGGCAGTCGGCGACCACCTGTCGGGTCTGATCCAGAAGGCGGCCTATGGCAGCAAAGGCCGTGGCAGCAAACCCCATGCCGCCGGCATACCCGTCATAGACAAAAACCGCCGGCCCGTTTACCTGGGGGTGGTAGGGATGGGAAATGCCGCCCAAATCGTTGCGGTCGCAGAGGACCATAAGCGGCATCATGCCGATGAGGGCGTGCTCCATGGCATGGATGCCGC
This sequence comes from Desulfobulbus sp., assembly GCA_030602145.1. GTDB lineage: Bacteria > Desulfobacterota > Desulfobulbia > Desulfobulbales > Desulfobulbaceae > Desulfobulbus. The sequence continues at coordinate 2,924 of JAUWAH010000292.1, read as the reverse complement.
CCATGGCATGCAGCCGTTCCGTGGCCATCCGGTCGAACAGGGGAGGCGGAATTTCAATCCAGAACCCTTGGGTTTCGAAAATCTGCGGCTCCAGGTCCAGGGGTACGCGCTTGAGGATCCTCAGGCTGCCCTGGGCAATGCGGTGATAGCCGACGATCCGTTCGGTGACCCGCAGGACGCCGAAGTGGACAAACGCCGGGCCATGGGGAACACTGGCCTGCACATGGAGAATCTCGGTGTCTTTTTCGCCGAGCGGCCTGGTGAAATAGGAGGGATTGACCGGGGTGACCAGGATCTCGCGACCCTCCACATCGAGGCTGTCGACATGGTAGGTGCGGGCCATGTGCAGATAGATGGCGCCGGGATGGCATTCGCGCAGGGCGCGGTGGGCGTCTATTTCCCCCAGCATCCGTCGGTGGGGCTGTTCGAGGATCGCCAAAGACGCGGCGGAGCCGCGCAGATGGACATGCCGCTGGGGATATTTCCGCGCTGCATACCAACCGGCGCCGTCCGCCGATTGGAGGAGTCGACCTGTACCGGTCTGGCGCTCGACCAGGGCCGCCGTTGCCGGTTGCTGCATGAGCGGTTCGGTGGCGGTGAGCGGCAGTTCGGCGGCGGCGCAGACCAGATGCGGGCCGGCAATAAAAGGGTTGTCCGGGTGCATGGTCACCGGCTCGACCGGCCTGGCGAAGAAATCCTCGGGGTGGCGCATGAAGTGCTGGTCCAGGGCGTCTTCGTGGCCGATCAGCACCACCAGCGATTCCCGGCCGCTCCTGCCGACCCTGCCGGCCCGCTGCCAGGTGGCCATGATCGAGCCCGGGTAACCGACCAGGATGCAGATGTCCAGGTTGCCGATATCGATACCCAGCTCCAGGGCCGAGGTGGAAATAACCCCCAGCAGACTGCCGTCGGCCAGGCGGCCCTCAATGGCACGGCGCTCTTCCGGCAAAAATCCGGACCGATAGGAGGCAATCACCTCCCGGTGCTCCTTGAGCCGTTGTTCGGTCCAGATGGTGATCAGTTCGGTCATTTTTCGCGACTGGCAGTAGACGATGGTGCGCAGCCCCCGCCTGACGGCTGCTTCCAGCAGATGCACAGCGCTGACGCCGGCCGAGTCGAGCGGATTGAGCAGGACGATGTGACGGGCGGCCCGGCCGGCCCCGGAACGGGTCACCTCGGCGACCGGTTCGTCGAGCAGCAGGGCGGCGTGCTCGCCGGGGTTGCCGATGGTGGCCGAGGCCAGGATGAAGGTCGGTCGGCTGCCGTACAGGGCACAGATCCGTTTGAGCCGCCGCACCACCCAGGCCATGTGCGAGCCGAAAACCCCCCTGTAGGTGTGCACTTCGTCGATGATCACATGGCGGAGGTTGGCCCACAGATCCGGCCAGCGATCGTGATAGGGCAACAGGGCCAGATGGAGCATATCCGGATTGGTGATCAGGATCGGCGGGGTTGCTTCCCTGATCTTCCGGCGCTGATGGGCGCTGGTGTCGCCGTCATAGATGGCCGCAGCCTGCCGGCCGCCGCGCAGGGATTCCGGCAGGAGATTCCACAGCGCGGCGGCGGTTTTGAGCTGGTCCTGGGCCAGGGCCTTGAGGGGGAAGAGATAGAGGGCCTTGGCAGCCGGTTCGTGGCGCAGGGTCTGGAAAACCGGCAGGGCGTAGATCAGGCTTTTTCCGGAGGCGGTGGGCGTGGCCGCCACGGTCTGGATCCCGGCGAGCACCTGTTCGATGGCGGTTCGCTGATGGCTGTATAGGGCGCGCACTCCCGTTTCGGCCAGCAGGCGGCGCAACTCGGGAACCAGGAGTTCGCAGGAGGCGGTTTCCGGCTCCTTGGCCGGCATCACCCGATGGGCCACAATCTGCGGGCCGAATTTTCCCGAGGCCTTCAGGGCGGCGACATATTCGGCCACGGTGCCGCGTTCCGATTCCATGGGCTGCGCTTCTGTGCTTTGTTGGCGAACGTTCAAAAAAATCTTGCCTATCCGATCTTGACCATGTATCCAACCATGCTGGACCTTTTCTGCGGATTTGTCCGCCATTTCCAGCGGTTTGGTTCCGCGGAGCCAGTCCGCCGCTCCACCGGCCGCCCATTGTCCGCAGAGCAGCCCGCTATGCATGGCCCGTTGCCGGCCGGTGCACAATCGATCACCCCCACACCCGAGCAGGATCACCAGCAATGACTACCATCGCCACCTTGGGCCCCGAACACTCCCAGTCATGGCAGGCGGCCGTCCACTACGGTTCCGGCGCCGCCATCCGGCTCTACCCGCACCTCAAAGGGTTGCTCGACGCCTTCGTTCTTCGAGAGGTCACCAGTGCCGTGCTGCCGGTGTATAATACCCGAGAAGGAGAAAAAAAACAGTATTTCCGATTGTTTGATCAGATCAGGAGCGGGTACTGGATCGACAACGTCATTGTCCACTCCAATCTTTCCCTGGGGGTTTTTGTCGAGGAGGATGGCTTTGACGATCTGCGCATGCTGGTGGGGACCAGGGAGGTGTTCAACCAGTGCGAGGAGTTCATCGAAAACCGCCTGGCCGGCATCACCGAAATGAGCGTCCAAGACATCGGCGAGGCCGTGGCCGAGATCCGCAAGAGTGGCCAGATCAAGGGGCGGGCAGTGATCGACAGCGCCGAAACCCTGACCGCCCTTGGCCTGAAAATCATCGAGCGCGAGGTGGCACCCCACAACCGCACCCGTTATGCGGTCCTTGGCCACGCCCTGGCCGAACCCACCGGGTATGATGCCACCGCCCTGATCACCGAACCGCTGGATGACCGGGTGGGGTTGCTGGTCGACATCCTGGGCGAGTTTTCCCGCCGGGGGATCAACATTGTCGATATGCGCACGGAAAACGACATCAAAACCCAGAAACTGCGCATCTATATCGAGGCGGAAGGGCATATCCGGACCGACACCAT
>JAUWAH010000264.1 GCA_030602145.1 Desulfobulbus sp. | reverse complement strand
CCGCCGACACCATGCGGGAGAAGGGATTGAAGCGACTCTCGCCCTTCATGGTGCCACGCACCATGAGCAGCACGGTCTCGGCCTGTTTGACCAGCGCCCACCAGATCAAGGGGATCTGCTACTCGATTTCCTCGGCCTGCGCCACCGGTTCGCACTGCATCGGTGCCGCCATGGAGCAGATCCAGATGGGCAAGCAGGATGTGGTCTTTGCCGGTGGTGCCGACGAGGAGCACTGGACCCAGACCGCCATGTTCGACGCCATGGGCGCCCTGTCCACCAAGTTCAACGAAACTCCGCAGCGGGCCTCGCGACCCTACGACCGCGATCGCGACGGCTTTGTGGTGGCCAACGGAGCCGGCCTGGTGGTGCTGGAGGAATACGAGCGGGCAAGGAAACGGGGGGCCAGGATCTATGGTGAGGTGGTGGGCTATGGGGCCACCGCCGACGGCTCGGAGATGGTGCAGCCCTCGGGTGAGGGCGCGGTGCGCTGCATCCGTTTGGCGCTGGCCACGGTGCGGGAACCCATCGACTACATCAACGCCCACGGGACCTCAACCCCCATCGGCGACATCGTCGAACTGCGGGCCATCCACGAGGTCTTCGGCGCGGCCAGCCCGCCGATCAGCTCCACCAAGTCGCTGTCCGGCCACAGCCTGGGCGCCGCCGGGGTGCACGAGGCCATCTACAGCCTCCTGATGCTGAACAGCAGCTTTATCTGCGGTTCGGCCAATATCGAGGAGATGGACCCGGAGGCCGAGGGTCATAATATTGTCGCCGCCAATCGCGACGCCGAACTGCGCACGGTGATGAGCAACAGCTACGGCTTCGGCGGGACCAACGCCTGTTTGGTTTTCAGGAAGGTGTAACCTGATGGACCGCTGGGCCGACCGGTGTGCGGGCGGACCGTTCAGCGATATTGTTTGCACGAACGCTGTTGGTGCCGGCACCACTCATGCACTCGTACAAACGAGGAAAACGGCTGTTATGTCATTTCGAGCGGAGCGAGAAATCTCCGGAACAATCGAGAGATTTCTCGTCGCTGCGCTCCTCGAAATGACAGAAATCGACCTGTTGCGAGACCATCACCACTGCCATGCCGGAACGCAGAACCTTCCTTGTCCGTTCTGGCCGGCCAATCTGTTCGGGGCGCTGCTTGAGCAGGCAGCATCACCTTCCCCACCCCTTGCCCCTGCTGTCTCCTTGCCGTCTATCTGGTGCCGAAGATCTTGTCGCCGGCGTCGCCCAGGCCGGGGAGGATATAGCCGTCCCGGTTCAGGCACTCGTCGATGGCGGCCACATAGATGTCGACTTCGGGATGATGGGCCTCAAGCCGCCGAATACCTTCGGGTGCCGCCACCAGAAAAATACCGGTGATTTCCCGGCACCCCGCCTTTTTGAGCAGGTCGATGGTCGCGACCAAGGTGCCGCCGGTGGCGAGCATCGGATCAAGGATCATGGCCTGGCGCTGATCGATGTCCTTGACCAGCTTCTTGAAGTAGGTCACCGGTTGCAGGGTTTTTTCGTCACGATACAGGCCGACCACCGAGACCTTGGCATTGGGAAGGGCCTTGAGCACGCCGTCCATCATGCCCAGCCCGGCCCGGAGGATGGGAACGATGGTGACCTTCTTGCCCTTGATCCGGTCAACCTCAACCGGACCGCACCAGGTTTCAATGGTCACCTTTTCGGTGGGCAGATGCCTCGTGGCCTCATAGGCCAGGAGCATGCCCACTTCGGCGGCCAGTTCCCGAAAATCCTTGGTGGAGATATCCTTTTCCCGCAGAAGTCCCAACTTGTGCCGAACCAGCGGGTGGGCAATGGGGTACACAGCCATGCTGCCCTCCGAAACAACGGTAGGAAAGAGTGTTGAATCCGGTCGGGCCAAAGTCCGGCCGGTCTGTCAAATCCGAGCGACCCAATGCTCTGCACCCAGGGTCCGACTCCACGCCGGTCAGGATCCCCGCACAGCCCGTTGAATCATCTGCAGATCCTGCCAGGCAGCCTTTTTCATGTCCGGATGCCTGGCCAGATACCGGGGGTGAAAGGTGACCATGACCTGAACCGGGGACCCTTGTCCCCCTCCCGGCCCAAGCGGATGAAAGCGGCCGCGCAGCCGGACCACCGACTCCTGACGGCCGATGAGGGCCCTGGCGGCGGCCTCGCCCATGGCTAAGATCACCCGCGGCCGGACCAGGTCGATTTCCCGGAGCAGATGGACCCGGCAGCAGCGGGTGCTTTCCTCAGTGGGTATGCTGTTTGGACTCGGGCAACACTTGACCAGGTTGGTCACATAGACATCCGCCGCCGACAAGCCGATGGCGCGCATCATATTCCACAGCATGGTCTCCTCGTCCCCGCCGAACAGGGCGGCGGTCGAAAAACCGGTCTCTTGGGCGGAGTAGTCGCCGACCACCAGCAGCGAGGCTTGAAGAGGGCCGCTGCCACAGACCATCCCCAGGCGATCGGCGGCAAGCCCGCACAACCGGCAGGCTTCGATCGATTCCCGAAGAACGCGCCATTGGTCGGCAACGGTGCCCTTTTTTTGCTGACCCCTGGCCGTCGGAAACGAGACCGGGGCCTGACCTGGCTGAACAACGGCGGAGGGGATGACCACCGGCCCGATCGCTTCGAAGCCCCCGCCACCCTGCTTCAGGGCTGGCGTCAACGGATACTCGGAGATCCCCATCAGGGCATGAAACCTGAGCACGGTTCGAAGCGCTGCCGCCTCGGCCAGCACGGAGCCCTGGACGGTTGAGGCATCGTTCGCGGCGGCCGCCCCGTTGGCCGGCCTCCGGTCAGTTTCCATGGCCCGCCCAAATCGAAACCGAACCAATTGGTTGTTTTGCCATCCTATTCCTTTTTCTTTTTGGGTGGATCGAACTCGAAGACGGTCTCATCCTTTTTCAACAGGCCATGTTTTTTTCTGGCCACCTCTTCCAGGTACCTGTCGTCGGAGCGCAACCGCCGGATGTCTTCGGTAAGCTCGGCATTCCGGGCTTCCAGTCGGCTGTTTTCCTCGGTCAGGGCGTTGACCTCACTCCGGAGCCGGAAGTAATCGATCAGTCCCCGGCCCGGCGCAAAGAGGATCCAGAGCAGGAAAAAAAGGACGATCAGGCCGCCAAGAAACCACAGCGTTCTCTTCTCCTGTGGTGTATCGTCCTGCTGTCTGCGTGTTGCCATGTCAGCTCATTTCAATGTGGAGGTGAGGATGCCCCTGCCCCATCCGCCCAAGTGTCTGGTCAGCGCCTGCCTGATCGGATTGTGCACCCGCTATGACGGCCGCAGCAAGCCCGATTCCGCCTGCCGACAACGTCTGTCCGGTTATCACTGGGTGCCTGTCTGCCCCGAACAACTGGGTGGCCTGCCCACACCCCGACCGGCGGCCGTCCTGGTTGATGGCGACGGCCACGGCGTCCTGGACGGCACGGCCCGGGTGATCGATCGAAATGGCAACGAGGTCACCGCCTGCTTTGTCCGGGGGGCCACCATGGTCCTGGAAATCGCCCGGGCGCAACGTATACCCCTTGCCCTGCTCAAGGCCGGCAGCCCCTCCTGCGGCCTCGATCCCCTGCCCGGCGTGACCGCTGCCCTGCTGCAACGCCACGGTATCGAGATCATCCCCTTCTGACCACGGCGTCCAATCCGTCGAGCCCCCGCCCCCTATCCATCGGCGGGTGGCAATGCTTCGTCGTCGGCTGGTTGCTTAGCTCCCGTCAACCGTATCAGGATGATCCCCGATTCGTAAAGGAGATAGAGCGGCACCCCCATCAGCGTCATGTTGACCAGGTCCGGGGTCGGGGTGAGGAGGGCGGCGAGGATGGCGATGGCCAGCACCGCGTATCGTCGGTTCCGCTCGTAGGCGGTCCGCGAGATGACGCCGACCTGGCTGCTGAAGACCATGAACACCGGCAATTGGAATATCAGCCCGAAGGCGAAGACGAACAGGGTGACGAAATTAACGAACCGACTGACCGAAATGAAGGCCCGAAGATCCTCGGATTGAAAGCTGAGCAGGAAGCGGATGCCGAAGGGCAGGGTCACCAGTCCGCAGAAGACCGTGCCGGCGTAAAACAGGATGCTGGTTGCGGCCACAAACCAGAACAGCCTCTTGCCGGTCACACCGAAGGGTTTGCCCATGGCCTTCCAGAGGACATAGAGACACAAGGGCATGAGCAGGTAGAGCGCCCCGAAAAAGGCCAGGTTGACATGGGCCAGAAAGGGGCCGGCGACGGAAAAAAAATACAACTGCTCGCCCAGATGCTCCTGCACACCGGTCAGCAGGCGGCCGGAGGCGAAAAACAGGACCAGGGTCGTTCCGACGACCGCGAGCCCAAGCGTCTTCAGGAAACGACGCAGCTCCAGCAGGAAGACGGCGAATGATTGCAGTGGCTGGGTCATGACACCGAAGACAACGAAGAGGCGAGTGAACAGGGGAGGAAAACGGCGAAAAAGTAGCAGAACAGCCAAAGAAAAGCAATTGAATAGCCGTTGCGTTTCCCCGGTTGGCGTGATAAAAGCCGTTCACATCGTACAACCGCTGCCCAGGCGGCATCCGCTCCCATCCCCCTTCCCTTTTTCTGGCGCCG
>JAUWAH010000436.1 GCA_030602145.1 Desulfobulbus sp. | reverse complement strand
CGCGGCAAAGAAGCCATAGACAACGGTGGGGACGCCGGCGAGGATTTCCAGGAGCGGCTTGACCGTGGCCCTGAATTTCGGCCCGGCGTATTCGGACAGGAAAATGGCCGACATCAGACCGAAGGGCACGGCGATGATCATGGCGATGCCGGAGATAAGAAAGGTACCGGCGAGTACGGGCACCGCCCCGAAACTGCCGGAACTGCCAGCCTGATCGACCCGGATGGCCATCTGCGGACTCCATTTGAGCCCGAAAAGAAAATCGAAGAAGGGGACCTGCTGAAAAAAACGGATCGACTCGAACAACACCGAGAGGACAATGCCGATGGTAATGAACACCGCCAAGGTGGAGCAAAGGGTCAGGAAGATCTCCATGACCAGCTCAACCTGGTTGCGGGCCCGCAGTGCTGGCCGGATGCGGGCGTAGATGAAGGAAGCGGCCACCAGACCGGCGGCCAGGGCGACCACCGCCAAGGCTATATTGCTGATCCGTTGCAGGCCGATGTACTGATCGGCGGCGGCCTGAAGTAGGGGATCGATCTCGCGGGCCACCATCTTGCCAGCCACCAGGTTGCGCATGTCGTTGACGAGCAGGTTGAGCTGATCGGCGCCGAGGGTCCCCTTGGCGGCGACCACCCCCTGCATGGCGTAGTGGGTGAGCAAGGGATCAGCGGCCAACTGCCAGACAGCGACGATGCACAGGGCCGGCAGGCCGCACCACAGTCCGGTGAGCATGCCGTAATAACCGGGCCGGGAGTGCATCTTCACACCGGAAGACGCGCTGCCAAGCGCAAAGGCGCGCCGGCGGCCAAACCAGAAGGCCAGGGCGGACAAGCTGAGGACAAGGGTAATGAGCAGGGCAGGGGGCATGAACGCTCCGGTGAAAAAGGAAAAAAATGGTGACCGACTGGAAGGCAAGGTACCGCTGGTTTATTAGGGGGAAATTCGGCGATTATTAGAGTTCCGTTAGGATTGTTGCGCCGATTGTTTCGATATGGTTAACAGCGGGAAGAATCGGCCGCCATCGGGCGGCCGGATACCCAATCCAGGAGGAGGATCAGCCATGGGCAAATGCATCGGGGTGCTCACCGCCGGCGGCGACAGCCCCGGACTCAACGCGGCCATCCGGGCCATCGGCAAGAGCGCCAATACCGCCTACAACATGCAGGTGATCGGCTTTCGCGACGGCTTCCGCGGCCTGATGGAAAACCGGACCCTGCACCTGGAAGGCGAGGTGCTCTCCGGCATCCTCACCCTGGGCGGCACCATCCTCGGCACCAGCCGCGACAAGCCGCACAAGATGCCGGTGGGCTCCAAGGTGCAGGACATGACCGAGGTGATGATCGACAACTACCACCGTCACAACCTCGAGGCCCTGGTGTGCATCGGCGGCGGCGGCACCCAGAAGAACGCCTACCGGCTGGCCCAGGCGGGGATGAACGTGGTGACCCTGCCCAAGACCATCGACAACGATGTCGCCATGACCGACATCACCTTCGGTTTCGACACCGCCCTGTCCATCGCCACCGACGCCATCGACCGGCTCCACTCCACCGCCCACAGCCACCACCGGATCATCGTCGTCGAGATCATGGGCCATAACACCGGCTGGCTCGGCCTGGGGGCCGGCCTGGCCAGCGGCGCCGATGTCATCCTCATTCCCGAGATTCCCTACGATGTCCATCAGGTGGCGGATGCCATCAAACGACGGCGGCATCGGGGCAAGAACTTCAGCATCGTCGCCGTTTCGGAAGGGGCGCTGGCCATCGAGGATGCCAGGGAACTGGCCCGGCTCAAGCAAAAAAAACAGGCGGCAAACGATGAGAAAAAGCAGAAGAAGGCCTCGGCCGCCCTCGAGGCCTTCCAGGACAACCACGCCGGCTCCACCCTGCGGCTGTCGGCGCAACTGGAGCACCTCACCGGCCTGGAGAGCCGGGTCACCATCCTCGGCCACCTCCAGCGTGGCGGCACCCCCTCCGCCGCCGACCGCATCCTCGCCACCCGGCTCGGCTCGGCCTGCGTGGCCGCCATCGACGAGCGGCAGTTCGGCTGCATGGTGGCGGTCAAGGGGGAGTCAACCACCCTGGTGGACTTAAGCGAGGTGGTGGGCAAGCGCAAGATGGTGCCGCTGGATCATCCCTGGATCCGGGCGGCGCTGGAAACCGGCGCCTGCCTGGGCAATCATTTGTAGGGGATCAGGTCCCGTTCAATGCGGGTCCTCGCTGCTGCGGACGATTTCACCCTCCACCAGGTAGATGACTTCCTCGGCGATGTTGATTGCCCTGTCGCCGATCCGTTCCAGGTGGCGGGCGATCAGATAGATGTTGATCAGGCAGGCGGCGTTATCGCCATGTTGGGCAATCTCGCCGACCACCGTTGCGTAGGCTGCGTCGCGCAGGCTGTTGACCTCGTCGTCCATGAGAAAGACGGAGCGGGCCAGGGCCGCATCCTCGGTCACCAGGGCATCGAGGCTCACCTTGACCATCTCCTTGACCTTGACCGCCATGGGCTGATAGTCGAGCACGAACAGGTAGTCCGGGGTTTGGCTGCAGTTGATGGTGAGGATCCGCTTGGCGATGTTGACGGCGATATCGGCGATCCGTTCCAGCTCGGTGTTGATCTTGATGATCGAGACGATCAGGCGCAGGTCGCGGGCCACCGGCTGATGGAGGGCAAGGATCTTCAGGCAGTCCTCCTCCACCCGGATCTCCATGTCATCGATCTCCCAGTCGGCGGTCATCAGCGCCCTGGCCTGCTCCTCGTCCCGGGTCTCCAGGATGGTGCAGGCCCGCCGTAAACGGTCCTCCACCAGGGTACCCAGCATGAGG
>JAUWAH010000019.1 GCA_030602145.1 Desulfobulbus sp. | reverse complement strand
TGCGGGAATGCTGCAATCGGTTGACCACGAAGATCGTCACCGCGACCAGGGCGAGCATCAGGTAATAGAGATAGACGATCGAGGCCTCCAGGCTCAACTCGATGCCAAACAGCGAAGGCCGACCGATATTGGCGATGCCGCTTGGTCCCTGGGAGAAATCGGTCCAGTTTTCCAGGATAAGGCGGATGATTTCGCCAAATCCCAGAGTGACGATGGCCAGGTAGTCGCCGCGCAACCGCAGGACCGGAAAGCCGAGCAGGATGCCGAACAGGCCGCCCAGAAGGCCGCCGATGGGCAGCACGGTCCAGAAACCCAGGCCGAAATGGAGATAGAGCAGTCCATAGGTATAGGCGCCCACTGCATAGAAGGCCACATAGCCGAGATCGAGCAGCCCGGCCAGCCCGACCACGATATGCAGCCCCAGGCCGAGGATCACATACAGAAGGGCCGTGGTCAGGATGGTGACCTGGTAAGCGGAAAACAAACCGGGAAAGGCCAGGAGCAGGAGGGCAGCCCCGGCGAGCAAAACGAGTTGGAGCGCAGGGTTTCGCAACAGGTACCAGCGGTCGACGGTGGTCGGCATCGGTCCCCGGCCAAGGCGCTCAGCTCGGGCAACATGGACGGATTGGACAAAACGGCTGAGCAAAAAGAGGGTGGCGCTGCCCATGCCGACCCAGACCATGTTGAGCCAGCGCCAGGTGATGGTCTGCTCGATCGGGTTGACCTTGATCACCAGTAGGGGAAAGGTGAGAAACATGAACCAAAGGCCGACCACCGCGGCGGTGCGCACATCCTTGCCGGTCAGCATCGTTTCGCCTTATACCTTGTCGATGGTCGGCTTGCCGAGCAGTCCGGCCGGTCGGAAGATCAGGATCAGCACCAGGAGCAAAAAGGCAAACACATCCTCGTAGTCGCTTGCCACATAGCCGGTGGCAAAGGACTCGGTGAGACCGAGCAGGAAGCTGCCGACCACGGCGCCGGGAATGGAACCGATCCCGCCGAGGACCGCGGCGGTGAAGGCCTTGATGCCGGCCAGAAAGCCGATGGCGAAATTGATCTGGCCGATATGCGAGGCGATCAACAGGCCGCCGAGGGCTGCCAGGGCAGAGCCGATCACAAAGGTGAGCGAAATGATGCGGTCGGAATCGATGCCGACCAAAAGAGCCATGGTCCGGTCTTGGGCGGTGGCGCGCATGGCCTTGCCGGTCCGGGTGCATTTGATCAGCACCCAAAGGGCAATCATGGCCACGGTGGCCACCACCAGGATGGCCAGGTCGGTGGAACCGATAATCGCCGCGTGGGGCTCAAGGAAAGCGAACTCGGGAATCAGGGTCGGGAAGGGCAGGAAGTCGGGGCTCTGGGCAAGGAGGACGAAGTTTTGCAGAAAGATGGACATGCCGATGGCGGAGATCAGGGGGGAAAGCCTGGGGCGTTGCGCAGCGGCCGGTAGGCGATCCGTTCCACGGTCCAGCCGTAGGCGCCGGCCCAGACGGCGGCCGCCACCCCGCTCAGGACTAGGACCGCAGCCAGGGGAAAGCCGTAGATGGTCAGCACCGTCGAGGCGATCAGGGCGGTGAAGGCGCCGATCATGTACATTTCGCCGTGGGCGAAGTTGATCAGGCCGATGATGCCGTAGACCATGGTGTAGCCCAGGGCGATCAGGGCATAGATGGCGCCGCGGGTCAGGCCGCTGAACAGCAGTTCGATGAAGTACTCCATGGGCGATCAAACAGTGTCTGGGCGGCGGTCCTCGTTTGGATCAGCGCACTTGGACGAACCGGCCGTCTTGCACCTGGTAGAGGGAAAAGCCGATGCCCACCGGATCGCCCTTGGCATCGAAGCTGATGGCGCCAAACGGGGTAGCCACCTGGTGGGCGCGCAGTGCCCGGGCAACCGCTTCGGGTTCGTCCGTTCCCGCTTTGTGCATGGCGTGGGTCAATGCCAGGGCAGCGGCCACCGCATTGTCGAAAAATGCACCGGGATCCGTTCCCTCGACGGCCTTGAATCGCTCCCGGTAGTCTTTGGCAACCTGGTTGGCGGACACGTCGGCCGGACCGGTGGCATAGACCCCTTCGGCATCACGGCCGGCCACCTTGATGAAGGTGTCGTCCTTGACGCCGTCATCGGAAACAAAGGGGATGGATATCCGTTTTTGGCGCATCTGGCCGACGATCTTCGATGCCTCGGGGTGATAGCCGCCGAACAGAACGACTTCGGCCCCGGACCGTTTGATCTTCTGCACTGCGGCGGAATAATCCACCGCTCCGGGGGTAATGCCCTCGAAAAACACCACCTGGGCCTTGCCCGACTGTTCGACAAAGGTTTTGGCGTATTCGGCCAGTCCCTTGCCGTAGTCGCCTTTATCGTGCAGCACTGCGATCTTGGTGGCCTTGAGCACTTCGAGAGTGAAATCGACCAGGGTGCGGGCCTGGACGTCATCGGCGGCGATGGTCCTGAAAAAGGTGGGATAGTCGCCATTTTGGGTCAGGGCAGGGGTGGTGGCCGAAGGGGAGATGACCACGGTCTTGGCGTTGGTGTAGATCGGCAACGCCGCCCTGGTGGCGCCGGAACAGATGTGGCCGATCACTGCTCTGACACCGCCCGCCACCAGTTTGGTGGCCGCATTGGCGGCGACTTCGGGTTTGCAGGCATCATCCTCGACCACCAGGTGTATGGGCCTGCCGTTGATGCCGCCGGCCTCGTTGACGGCCTGCACCACCAGTTGGGCGGCCTTGAGGGTCGGCAGGCCATAGGAGGCCAAATCGCCGCTGTGGGCACCGGCTACGCCGATTTTGATGGGTTCGGCGGCAAGGCCGGAGGTTGGCGGAAAGAACCAGGCGAACAGGAAAAAGAGAAAACAAAACAATCTGGGTGCGGGCATCTGCAGAAAGCTCCATCAGGGAATACATTGCAAAAGAAGCTGCTTTGCTCTACTGTGGCTCTTCATACCGTATTCTGGTTTTTTTGCACTAAAAATGACCCATTCCCAGGCGGCCGGGACATCAGCGCCGCCCATCTCTATGCAACCTTCCCCCTTCGCCTTCGCCCTCGGTCGTCCCTTCGCGCCGCTCTACAGTCTCGCCATGCGGTTGCGGGAGAGGATGTATCGACTGGGCGTCTTAAAGTCTCACCGTCTCGACGCGGTGGTGATCAGTATCGGCAATCTGACCCTGGGCGGAACCGGCAAGACACCGATGGTCCAGCACCTGGCCCGGCTCCTCCAGACCCACGGCTATCGACCGGCCATCATCAGCCGTGGCTACGGCGGTTCGGCACGCAACAGGGTCAATGTGGTTTCCGACCACACATCAGTGCTGCTCGACGCGCACGCCGCCGGCGACGAACCGCGAATGCTTGCCGAAACCCTGCCCGGCGTCCCGGTGCTCACCGGCATTGTCCGCAGATTGCCGGCCGCGCATGCCATCGGCATGGGGGCGAACGTCCTGCTGCTTGACGACGGCTTTCAGCATCTGCAAGTCGTCCGCGACATCAACCTGGTCTTGTTCAACACCGATCGACTGGCCGGCAACTCCAGGGTGTTTCCGGGGGGCGATCTCCGGGAACCGGTGGCGGGGTTGCGTCGCGCCACCGGGTTTGTCATGACCGGGGTGGATGCGGCCAATCGGGAGCGAGCCGATCGGTTCGCCGAGTTGCTCCGTTCCAAATTTCCCAACATCCCCGTTGCGCAAACCGGGTATCGCCCCGAATGTCTGCTGACAGCATCCAATCAATCAATGACTGCCGTCCCCCTCGATACCATCGCCGGGATGTCCTGTTTCGGCTTCTGCGGCATTGCCCATCCCGATTCCTTCCGTCGGACGATCATCGCCGAAGCGGTGGATCTGGCCGGATTTTTGGCTCTGGACGACCACCAGCGCTACAGCGATGCGCTGCTGGCCAAGGTGGTTGCCGAGGCGAAACGGGTCGGCGCGGCCTGCCTGCTCACCACGGAGAAGGATCTGGTCAAACTGGTCGACCGGGCCGCCGGGCTCCCATTGCCCTTGTACGGAGTGCGTATGCGGGTCGAGGCCGATCCCCATTTCGACCGTGACCTGCTCCACGCCGTCCGTGTCGCCACAGGCCGCCCGGACCGGATTTTGCCTTGAACCACTGTGTCCATCCGTCAACAGATTTTGGGGCATGATCCCGAGGTGTGTTCTTTTTGCCACTGTTCCCCGGGTGCTTGTTCCCCGGGTCCGCTTTGTATTCTTTGGCCCATTTCTTGTATTTGGTTAAAATTTTTGAATTTTTCGAGGTTGCTCGTTGCGCCGGTCAAGGGTGGTTTGGAAATTGCATAATGATGTCGAATTGTTGATATATCTTCCATTTCTCCCATCGACAACGAGCTTTCATGGCCATACATATAGAGCCGTACCAATATACTATCCAGCGTCCGGTCAGTTGTTGCGGGGTTGGGCTGCACACCGGCCGAACCGTGAACCTGACCATCAATCCGGCACCGGCCAACACCGGCATTCAGTTCCTTCGTTCCGATCTGGACGACCAGCCGGTCATCCCGGCCCGGGTTGAACGGGTGGTCGCCACCACCTTGGCCACCACCATCGGTGACGGCCGTCATACCATTGCCACCACCGAGCATCTTCTCGCCGCCCTGCGCGGCATGGGCGTTGACAACGCGGTGGTGGACCTCGATTCGCACGAGGTGCCGATCATGGACGGCAGTGCCGGCCCCTTTGTCCGTCTGCTGAAGACCGCCGGATTGCGCCGCCAGCGGGCCCTGCGCAAGATGCTGCGGATTACCCGGCCGATCAGCCATGTCCACGGCGACAAATCGATCCGGATTGAACCGTATGAAGGCTTCAAGGTTTCCGCCCGCATCCAGTTCGATGATGCTCTGATCAGCGAGCAGTGCTATTCGATTGACCTGACCTCGGAGCGGTTCGGCCGGGAGATCGCCCGCGCCCGCACCTTCGGCTTTGTCGAGCAGGTCGAGCAACTCTGGCAAAACGGCCTGGCCCTCGGCGGCACTCTGGACAACGTCATTGCCATCCACTGGAACCGGCGCTCGGTTCTCAACGAAAACGGCCTGCGCTTCGATGACGAATTCATCCGCCACAAGGTGCTCGACATCATCGGTGACATCGCCCTGTTGGGCTCACCGGTCCTCGGTCATGTGATTGCCGACCGATCCGGCCACGAAGTGCATCGGGCCTTCATGCAGGCCATCATCGACAATCCCCAGTGTTGGGAATACGTCACCTTCAGGAAAAGAGGCGCCTCTCTGCGGCGTCAGGCGGTTCGAGCCACTCAGACCTCCGAGCCCCGATTCGCCCCGTTTTTTGCCCCGGTGGGCGAGGTGATCGCAACCCGCACGGTCTGCGCAGTGTAGCAACCATACCCAAACGGGAGTACACCACGAACCGCCGGAAGAATCCGGCGGTTTTTTTTTGCCGTTGACCGTGCTTGGCCGCAGCTGTGTTGTTGTCGACACCGGTCAAGCAACGTATAATGGCCCGGCCCGTTCGCATGGCGGGTTAATGTTGTCCCTTAACAAGGAGCCCTATGGACTCATCTTTCAAGACAATTGGGTTTATCGGTGGTGGCCAGATGGCGGAGGCCATGATCCGCGGCCTGCTGTCCGCCGGGCTGGTCAAGGCGGAAAACATCATGGTTGCCGAGCCGGCGGCGGCCCGGCGAGATCATCTGATCGATCGCTACGGCGTGGTCTGCACCCAGGACCCGGCCGGGCTCTGCGGCGGGAGCGAGGTGCTTGTTGTGGCGGTCAAGCCGCAACTGGCCAGGTCGGTCCTCGATCAGTACCGTCCCTTGGTCGGCGCTGACCACCTTGTGGTGTCGATCATGGCCGGCATCCCTCTTCGCATCCTGGCCGAAGCCTTCACCGCCCCGGTGAGGCTGATTCGGGCGATGCCCAACACTCCGGCCCTGGTGCTGGCCGGAGCCACTGCCTACAGCGCCAATCCATCGGCCACCGACCGGGACCGTGCCCTTGCCGCCGCCCTGTTCTCCGCCGTGGGGACCTGTGTCGAGGTGCAGGAATCGCTCCTCGATGCGGTCACCGGCTTGAGCGGCAGCGGTCCCGGCTACGTGTTCACCTTCATCGAAGCCCTGATCGACGGCGGTGTCCTGGCCGGCCTGCCGCGACCGGTCGCTGAGCAACGGGTGGTGCAGACGGTTCTGGGATCGGCGAAATTAGCCCTGGAGTCCGGTGAGCATCCCGCCGTCCTCAAGGGCAGGGTGACTTCGCCCGGCGGGACCACCATTGCCGGTCTGCATGTGCTCGAGGAGGCTGGCCTGCGGGGCATGGTGATGAGCGCGGTCGAGGCAGCCACCGAGCGGTCGAGGGAGCTGGGCGAATGAAGATCTCTTTTGCGGGGGTGATCACCCGGCCGGACAGCCCGGAGGTGGAGCAGATCGGCCGCGAGATGCTCGCCTGGTTCGAGGCGCGCACCATTCGGGCCGAGTTGAACCGGATCGATCCGGCCATGGATATCGTCATCGTCCTCGGCGGCGACGGCACCCTGCTTCACGTGGCCGGCGAGGCGAGCAGGTACCAGTTGCCGGTGCTGGGCATCAACCTGGGCAATCTCGGCTTTCTGACCGAGGTGGCGGCCGATGAGCGGTACGAGGCCCTGGAAACCTTGCTGGCCGAGGACGATGTCCGCATGGAGAAGCGAATCATGCTCTCCGCCGCCTACGTCAACGGCACGACCGGCAAGAAAAGCGGATCCGTGCATGCCCTCAACGAGGTGGTCATCGTCAAGAAAAGTACCGAGGCGATGATCCGGCTGCGCTGCTGGGCGGACCGGGAGTATGTCACCACCTATCGGGCCGATGGCCTGATCATGTCCACGCCCACCGGTTCGACCGCCTACAATCTCTCCGCCGGCGGTCCGGTGGTCCACGCCGAACTCGACGCCATCGTCGTCACCCCCATCTGCCCCTTCATGCTCGAATCCCGTCCGGTGCTCCTCGGTTCGCAGTGCAAGGTAACCACCCAACTGCTGGCGCCGGCAGGGCAGGTCAAGGTGATCGTCGACGGCGAACTGCAGTGGACCATCACCGAAAACGATTACCTGCTGGTGAGAAAGGCCACCCGGCCGCTCCTGATCGTCAGTTCGCCGTGGAAGAGCTATTTCAACATCCTGCGCAGCAAGCTCAACTGGGGCGGGGCCGCCGTCGACATCCCCCTGCCGGAAAAGGTCTGCAAGCACTGCTGAGGGGGCCGGCCGGGTTTCCGTCTGTCGCCACCCTCACCGTTTGCGTCGCTGGAGGTTGTACTTCTTCATCTTGTACTGCAAGAGGCTCTTGGTGATGCCCAACTGTTCGGCTGCCCTCGCCTGGACATAGAAGTTGTCGTCCAGGGCCTTGCGAACCAGCTTTTCCTCGATGCCGTTGAGCACCTCCGCCAGGCTGAGATGTTCGGGGATGAACTGGTTGATCTCCAAACCGCTGCTCCATTCCTGGGCCCGGGTCAACTCGGTTGAGTCGGGCTGCACATCCTCGGGTTCGATCCGGTCGCCGTTGCAGAGGATGGCGGCCCTCTCGATGGTGTTTTCCAGTTCGCGCACATTGCCTTCCCAGGGCAGGCTGACCAGCAGGCGCAGGGCTTCAGGCGAGATGTCCAGGTTCTTGCCCAGGCTGCGGCTGTTCTTCTCCAGGAAATGACTGACCAGGGCCGGAATGTCGTCCACCCGTTCCCGCAGGGGAGCCAGGTGGATATGGATCACATTGAGCCGGTAGTAGAGGTCCTCCCGGAAATGCCCCTTGTCGACCTCGTCCTTGAGGTCCTTGTTGGTGGCCGCCAGGATGCGGACATCGACATGCTGGGTCACCGTGCCGCCCACCCGTTCGAAATTCTTTTCCTGGAGCACCCGGAGCAGCTTGGCTTGGAGCTGCGGCGGCATTTCACCGATCTCGTCGAGAAAGAGCGTCCCGGTATCGGCCAGCTCGAACCTCCCCTTGCGCATGGCCACCGCATCGGTGAAGGCCCCCTTTTCGTGGCCGAACAGTTCGCTCTCCAGCAGATGTTCGGAGAGAGCGGCGCAGTTGACCGAGATGAAGGGCGCATCCTTGCGGGGACTGAGGGTGTGGATGGCCCGGGCCACCAGTTCCTTGCCGGTCCCCGATTCACCGGTGATCAGGACCGACGAAGGGGTGGGGGCCACTTTTTCGATCAGTTGATACACAGCCCGCATGGAAGGGCTCTTGCCGACCATGCCGCCGAATCCCGAGCGCGGCGTGGCCTCGGCACGCAGCCGTTTGATTTCCCGGATCAAACCATAGTGCTCGATGGCCTTGGTGACGCTGGCCAGCAACTGCTGATTGGAAAAGGGCTTGGCCAGATAGGTGAAGGCGCCCAGCCGCATCGCCTCCACAGCTTTTTCCACCTCGGCATAGGCGGTGATCAGTATCACTGGAAGTTCACGATTGAACTCCTTGATCTTGGCTAAAAATTCAATGCCGTCCATGCCGGGCATCTTCATGTCGGAGAGCACCAGATCCAGGTCGGTGTTGTAGACAATCGGCATGCCGGCCAGGCCGCTGTCGGCGGTGAAGACCTCGTAGCCTTCATCCTTGAGCAACTCGGCCAGGACGATCTGATAGTTGGGTTCGTCGTCGACGATGAGGATGGTATGCATGGCGCCTCGAAACAGAAAAAGGGTTACCGTTGCCGTCCGTTGAGCCGGACCATGAGGGCGTCGAGCAGGGCGCAGGGTGGGCAGAAATCACCCTGGCCACCGGCAAGGCGATGGGCCGGCCGGGTCTCGCCGTGAAAATCGCTGCCGCCGGTGACCAGCAGGTGGTGTTCGGCGGCAAGGGCTCTGAGTTTCTTCTTCATCCTTCGGGTATGGGTCGGATAGTATGCCTCGATGCCGTCAAGCCCGCGCAGCGCCAACTCCCGGATCAGCGGCGGCTGGACCCGCATTTCCGGATCCAGTTGTCCCGGATGGGCCAGAACAGCCAGGCCGCCGGCCCGGTGGATCATGGCGATGGTTTCGGCGGCCGAATAGCTGAACCGTCCTTCCCAGGCCGGTCGGTTGCGGCCCAGGTACTGACGGAAGGCGGCATCGAAGCTGTCGACCACGCCCTTTTCCACCAGCAACCGGGCGATATGGGGACGACCGGTCTGGCCGCAGCAGGAAATGTGTTGAATTTCCTCTGCGGTGATGTTCACACCGAGATGCTGCAATTTTTCAAGGATGATGGTGTTGCGCCGTTCGCGACCTTCCTGGAGCGGTTTGAGCCAGCGCAGCAATGCGGGGTCGTTGGCATCGATGCCGTAACCCAGGATATGGACGGTGCGTTGCTGCACGCTGGTGCTGATCTCCACCCCCGACACCACCGTCAAGCCAGCCCGGGCACCTAAGTGCATGAATTCTTCCACTCCCTCGACGGTGTCGTGATCGGTCAGCGCCAACCCCTTGAGCCCATAGGTGAGGGCCAGTTGGATCAGTTCCGCCGGCGTTGAACTGCCGTCGGAATAAATGGAGTGGGTATGGAGATCGATGCACATCGACAAGACCGGTGCCAGGGGTGGTGAACGGGTTGCGTCCGGGGGTATATTGAACTCAGGTAGGACGAAATGTACCCATGGGGCGGACATTGCGCAATAACCAAATGAAATCGCCAGGAAAAGCCCGGCTTGTCAATCGGAGCCGACGTTCTTATTATTGGAGGAAAATTTCTTTTTCAGGAGTGGCCCATGGCAGGACGACAGATGCGCATCGATGAGTACCGGATCGAAGAGGAACCCTATTATCTGCCCACCGGCGACGAACTGACCATTGCCGAGGCCGCCTATGCCGATGGGTCGCCGCTCCTGCTCAAAGGGCCCACAGGCTGCGGCAAGACCCGGTTCATGCAGTACCTGGCCTGGCGTCTGCAACGGCCACTGATCACGGTTTCCTGTCATGATGACCTGTCAACCTCCGATCTGGTCGGCCGCTATCTGATCCGCGCCGGGGAAGCGGTCTGGACCGACGGCCCGCTGACCATGGCGGTCCGGGCCGGAGCAATCTGCTATCTCGATGAAATTGTCGAGGCGCGCAAGGACACCACCGTGGTCATTCATCCGCTGGCCGACGACCGACGGCAACTGCCCATCGAAAAACGGGGTGAACTGCTCACCGCTCCGGCCGAATTCATGCTGGCGGTTTCCTACAACCCCGGTTACCAGAGCGTGCTCAAGGATCTCAAGGCCTCGACCCGGCAGCGTTTCATTGCCCTGTCCTTCGACTATCCCGATCCGGACAAGGAGATCGAAATCGTGTGCCAGGAGGGTCACTTGGGAATCGAATTGGCCAAACCGCTGGTCAAGCTGGCTACCATGACCCGGGGGCTCAAGGACTCGGGCCTGGCCGAAGGGGCCTCGACCCGGCTGCTCATTCAAACCGGCAAGCTGATCGGCCGGGGGATTCCGGTCAAGGCCGCCTGCCGGGCCGCGATCAGCGAAGCCCTCACCGACGACCGGGAACTGCTGGCCGCCCTTGACGAAATGGTCAGTTCCCTGTTTTGATCCGCATGGATCTCGAAGACCTGAAAGATACATTCTACCGCCTGGTCGCCCCCAGCCTGCCCAACGAATGGGATGTCGAGGAAGCCCTGGCACCGCTGATTGACAGCGAAACCCAACATCTTGAGGAGATTTTTGCTCAAATCCCGGCGATCTGGCCGGTGTCCCATTCCCTCTGCTTTGCCTACCTGTCCGCTGCCGGACCTGCCCTCAGTTCACTGGCTCTGGACGAGCTGTCGCTCTGGGTGCATACCCTGCTCGATCGCTACGAGACCGGCGGTTTGCGTAGCGCCCAGGTGTTCATGGCCGATGTCGAGAGCCAGTTCGCCCGCCCGCTCCGTGGTCAGGGTGGCCTGCGCCTGATCGATGTCCGGCCGAGGCTGCAACCGTACGTCAACGGACTCGCCGGCAGGGAACTGCCCCTGATCGGCGCCGCCGAGGCTGCCACCGACACGGAATCCATCTATCTCCCTGGAGAAATCGGGCTCTTTACGGAGAACGACGACAATTTCCTGCTCTACAAACTGATGGTCTCCTTCCAATGGGCCTGCCTGGCAGGCGGTGTCTTCGACGCCCCGCCCGCCGTTCGGCTGCACCGGAAAAGTGCCCATCCACTGGACTGTTATTTCTCGGAATTCGACCGGCCCGACCATGCCCGCCGCCTGTTTCATCTCCTCGAAACCGGCAGAATCCTTGGTTTCCTGCGCCAGGAACTGCCCGGACTCATGCGTCAGGCGGCTCTCCTCTTGCCACGCCTGCCACTTTCCGGCGATCACGCCTCCTCCCCCAATGTGCTGGACTTGTTGCAGAGAGGGCTAGTACGCGAACAGTGGCCCAAGGCCGATCATCATCTTCCACCTCTGGTCGAGCGAGCCGTAGCCCTCTGCCACCAGTGCAGCGACCATGCCACCGACAATACCCTCAGCCTGGAGGCGGTCCGCGAATTGATGGCAATGCTCCAGCCAGAGGAAGATCTGGCCGCAACCAGCCCGTTGGTCTTCCAGGGGACGCTCCGTCTCCAGGAGATACGTAACCTGGGCATGCGCCAGCAGGCAGACAAGGCGCTGTGTCTGATGCAGACCATGACCGCCCGGCTGCCGACGGTCGAGGCGAAACAGGCCGATGGTGCGGAACACCACCAGGCTGCAGCAACCACACACAACCAGGATGCGGCGGTGATCATCGATGCGGACAGTGCCTGGGAACAGTTGCCGCCCTTCATGCAGTCCCTGTCGCAACGGATCGATAACAGGCCACCGGCCGAGGAGCCGGAACAGAGCCTGACATCCCGGCCTTCACCCCAGGTCGAGCCGTCGGTCAGCGCTGCCGAAGGCAAGGGGGGGCAGGCTTTTGCCCAATTCTCCAAGGTCCGCCCCGGCGAAGGAGAAGGGGCCGTCGAACCGGTGGTCTACGACGAATGGGACTATCGCCGCAAGGGATTTCGCAAGAACTGGTGCGTGGTCAGGGAAAAGGAATTGCCGCCGGCCCAGAACACCTTTATCGAACAAACCCTCAAACAGTATCGGGGGCAGATCCGTCGCCTCCGCCACCAGTTCGAACTGCTTCAGACCGGTGAGCGGTTCGTTCGCCGCCAGCGGGAGGGCAACGACATCGATTTCGATGCCCTGGTGGAATCCCTGGCCGACAACCGGGCCGGTCGGCCGCCCTCGGATCGGGTATTCATCCGTCTGGCCCGCGATCACCGCGATATCGCCGTCACCTTTCTGGTGGACATGTCCAATTCCACCGCCGGTTGGGTCGGCCAGTCGATCAAGGAGTCCCTGGTGCTGATCTGCGAGGCCATGGAGGTGCTCAACGACCGGTACGCGATTTACGGCTTTTCGGGCATGCGTCGGTTACGCTGCGAGGTCTTTCCGGTCAAGCGCATGGACGAGCGGTATACCGGAGTCGTCCGCCAACGGATCAGCGCCATCGGGCCCCGCGAATACACCCGCATGGCCCCTGCCATCCGCCACATGACCTCCCTTTTCGATCAGGTGGAGGCCAAGATCCGTTTGCTGATCGTGCTTTCCGACGGAAAACCCGAGGACTACGACGACTATAAGGGCGAATACGCCATTGAAGATACCCGGCACGCCCTTCTGGAGGCCAAGGCCAAGGGCATCCATCCCTTCTGCATCACCATTGATCGCCAGGCCCATGAGTACATGGCCCATATGTACGGCGAGGTCAACTACATCTTCATCGACAAGGTCAACCAGTTGCCGGCGCGGATGCCGGAGATCTACCGTGTGCTCACCAGTTGAGCCAAGCATCGAGAATGCTTGGGTCGGCCGGAAATGAGCAGGTGCCCACTCCCGGCTATCGAATGAAGGGCGGGAGACGGTTGCCCGCACTGAAAAACGGAGGAACCTGTTGTTTCAAGGACGGATCACCATGCAGTGGCTGAGCAGCCTGGTTGTTTTCCTTCTCTGTGTCACCGGGACCGCCGGGGCACAGACCGGAAACAGAGACGAGGTGGCTCTTCGCCTCAAGGCGCAGGCCTATCGGGCCTATTACGGCAAGGGCGAGCCGGTCAATCTGAGCCGTGCCCTGG
>JAUWAH010000379.1 GCA_030602145.1 Desulfobulbus sp. | reverse complement strand
TTGTACATGGCGATGTCGGCATCACGCAGCACGTCGCCGCCGCAGGGATAGTCGCGGATGGTGGCGACGATACCGATGGAGGCACCCGGAATGATGTCGTTGCCCAGGAGCGAGTAGGATTCGCACAGGCAGGTATGCATCCGTCGGGCAACCTTGAGCACTTCGGCCGGCGAGGCCAACTCCTCGAGGATGATGGCGAATTCGTCGCCGCCCAGGCGAGCCACGGTGTCCACGGTTCGCACGCAGGCCGAGAGCCGTTGGCCGACTTCGACCAGCAACCGGTCGCCGGCCGGATGCCCCAGATGGTCGTTGATGGCCTTGAATTTATTGAGGTCGATCATCAGCACCGCGGAGCAACGATTCGGCTGCCGTTTGGATCGTTCCAGGGCCCGTTCCAGCCGTTCACCGAACAGGGTGCGGTTGGGCAGACCGGTGAGGGCGTCATGGAAAGCCTGATGGGTGATCTGGGCCTCGAAGGCCTTGCGCTCGGAAATGTCCTGATAGATATAGATGATTCCGTTGATCTGTCCGCCGACCCGGATGGGAAAACCAATCATGTCCACCGGAATGAGGGTTCCGTCGCGGTGTCGGCGGCTGGTCTCGCACTGCACGGTTTCACCATCGAGAATGGCCTGACGCAATTTTTCGCACTCGGTTTGCAGCGGCTCGGAGACGATCAGGGCGCGCATGCCAAAGCCGATGATATCCGTGGCCCGATACCCGAACAGTTTCTCGAAGGCCAGGTTGCTGTTGACCACGTTGCGGTCGTTGTCGATGATGACGATGGCCTGGGGCGAATTGGCGAACAGTTGGGAAAAATAGGCCCGTTGGATCTCCAGGTCGCTTTCTGCCCGTTTGCGATCGGTGATATCCATCACCGTGCCTTCGTAATAACGGACCGCACCGTCGTCATCGTGGACGGCGCGGGCGTTTTCGGTGATCCAGATCACCTCGCCGTCCTTTCTGCGCACCTGGGATTCAAAGCCGGTCACCTTGCGGTCACGTTCCAGCAGGCGGATGAACTGATCGCGACGGGCCGGTTCCACATAGAGCTGCCGCTTGATGTCCTTGAAATGGGCGACCAGGTCGTTGGGATTGTCGAAACCGTAGATGGCGGCCAGGGCCGGATTCACATCCAGGTAGCGGCCGTCGGGAGTGGTGAGGAAGATGCCCTCCACCGCGTTGCTGAAAAGTTGACGATACACCGAAGGAGCCATCGGATGCCGGCCGGAGTTGTTATCGTTCATGGAATAGTGGTGAGGCAAGCAAGGGGTACAAGTCCGTTTTTGTAATCAGGATCGCATAGCAATTCCCGGACCACAATCTGAAGCTTCCCGTTACGATCGCAGTGCCGGCGAGATATCGCCAACCACATTACCAGGCTAAATGAGAGTGAGCACAAGGCCGCCAGGGTATGTTGCACATTTGTTGGCTCTGATCGGCCGATATAACGAAAACGTATAATCGGCTAACTTTTTGTTGGCCGACTTCCGAAAAGTTGGGTGGTAGCGGGAAGCGTTGGCCGGAGAATAAGGCATTGCCACTGTAAATATTGCCTTTCGATGGGAGGTGACCGGTGCTTGAGGTTATTGCTTGCAATGTTTTATCAGGCGGCTATTGTAGCCCCCTTGTGGGGGCAAGATGACCCGACGGCGTTGCCGCGCCTGGTTGCTTCCGCGTCAGATTCCGACATGGGCAACAAGTCGATTGCGCATACCTCCGTTGAACATACTCGAGAACAGGAAGGATCAGCCGCATGGGCTGCCCCAGGCGATCGGGACCGAGGACTGGTTGCGATATCGCCGTCACTTCCTCCGCTGGGATTCCCGGTTCCTTTGTGTGCTGGCGGGTCTGTCCATTGTGTTCAATCTGCTCTGGCTCCGTTCCGATTACCTTCTGCTGCGCGGCACCCCCTTGCTGCCCTGGATGCTGCTCCTCCGGTTGGGCCTGATCGGTCTTTCCGCCTGGACCATCGCGGTGGTCCTGCGCACCGACCAGCCGGAGCGGTTCGACCGCTGGTCCTTTCTTTGGGCCATGTCCTGCGCCCTGGCCTCCGTTCTGGTCATCCTCAGCAGGCCGGCCACCTTCACCGGCCACATGATCGTCGAGTTGGTCGTGATCATGGCCCTCTATGCCGTCCAGCCCGGGCACGCCCTGCGCCGCGTTCTTCCACCCCTGCTGCTCTCCGCTGGCAGTCTGGTCTTGTTCTTCACCTTCAAGGTGGCGATGGGGTATGTGGTCTCGCTGTCCGTCCTGATCGCCTACACCGGCGCCAACGTGCTCGGCTGGCTGGTTTCCTTCAACTGGCATCGTTTTCGAAATGAGGCCTTTTTCACCAACGAGGCCCTGGAGAAGCTGTACCGGCAATCGGAACTGGGACGGATGGCCGCCGAGGCCTCGGAACGGACCTGGGAGAGGATCATCGACACCTCCCCCAACATGCTCTTCGTGGTCAACAGGGACTGTCGCCTCATCCGGGTGAATCGCACCTTTGCCGAACGGTTGGGACTTGGCCGGCAGGAGTTGCTTGGCCGGCGCTGTTGTGATCTGCTCTGCGGCGCGGCCATGCCGCCTCCGCACTGCCTCCTCCACAGGTTGGTTGAAAATCCGCAACCCCGCACCGTTGAGGCCCGTTTTCCATCCCTGGGTATCGACGGCCGCATCATGGCCGCACCGCTCGTCGATCAGTTCGGCGACCATGAAGCCACGGTCTTCATCGTCCAGGATATCACCGAACAAAAACGTTCAGAACGGGAACTGAAGGCCACCCGGGAACGGTACTGGTCTCTGGTGGAGAACAGCCAGAGCGTCATCTATACCATCCGACCGGACGGGGTGATCACCTATGTCTCACCCGGCTTCACCCGGTTGCTCGGCCATGAGCCAAACGTCATCGTCGGTCGCCATTTCCGGGTTCTGGTCCATCCGGACGACATCGAGACCTGCACGGCCTATCAGCACCAATTGCTGGCCGGCTGCAATCCGGAGGAGGGAGTCGAGCACCGGGTGCGCCACCACGACGGCACCTATCGCTGGCATTTCTCGAACCTCACCCGTTGTACCGACGACAACGCGGTTCTGACCCATTTTGTCGGCAACGCCATTGACATCACTGAGTTGAAACAGTCGCAACTGGCCTTGTGCGCTGCCAGGGAAATGGCCGAGCGGGCCAGCAGGGCCAAGTCCCAGTTCCTGGCCATGATCAGCCACGAGATCCGCACGCCCTTGAACGCCATCGTCGGTTTCAGTGCCCTCGCCGGCCAGACCGACGATCAGGAGCGCCTCAAGGAATATGTCAATATCCTGGCCCATTCCTCCCGACTGCTTATGGATCTGGTCAACGATATCCTGGATATGTCCAGGGCCGAAGCAGGCGAACTGCGT
>JAUWAH010000383.1 GCA_030602145.1 Desulfobulbus sp. | reverse complement strand
CCAGTCTTCTATGCGGGCCTGGTGTATATCGACCGCAGCAAGCTGGCCAGCGCTTCGAGGATCACATTCGTTCTCCTTTGCCTGTTCTGGTCGGCTGGAGCCTTATCCCTCCTGGCCCTGTTGTTTCTTTTTGCCAGAAGTCTCGTCATCCGCCCCTGACGGCCCTGCAGCAACAGCTCGACGAACGCATTGCCTTTGGCCGGCGAGACCCCCTGACCCCAATGAAAGGGTGCAAGGAACTCAACCTGATGGCGTCCACCACCAATGAACTTCTCCGGTCGCTCCATGCCTGCGAGAACAACCTGACCGCGCTTTTGGAAGGACCCATGTCCGAATCGATGCGGCAACCCCTCGATTTAAGCGCTGAATATGAGGCGGCCCTGACATCGAACAGCCTTTTTCCGGAGATCATCGGCACCAGCGCCAGCCAGGGGGAACTCAAGGCCCAGATCCTGAAGGCATCCGGGACCAGCGTGGATGTCTTTCTCGTCGGCGAGACCGGGACCGGCAAACAACTGATCGCGGAAGCCATCCATTACCATTCAAGTCGGAACCACGGACCATTCGTCGCCATAAACTGCGGGGCACTGAATGAAAACCTGCTGCTTGACGCCCTGTTTGGCCATGTCAAGGGTGCGCACAGCGAAGCCAAGGCCGATCGGAAGGGCGCCTTTGCCCAGGCCGATGGCGGCACCCTATTCCTCGATGAAATCCAGTCGGCCTCACTCAATGTGCAGCAGGCGCTTTTGCGTGCCATAGCCGAGCGAAAAATCCGCCCCCTGGGCAGCGATACGGAAATCGATGTCGATTTCCGCCTGATCACCGCCACCAACACCGACCTGACTCAACTCATCAAGATCGGTGATTTTCGCGAAGACCTGTTTTACCGGCTCCATGTCCTGACCATCCAGACCATACCCTTGCGCCATCACAAGGAAGATATTCCCCTGCTGGCCCATCATTATCTGAAACAGACCCAGGATTTCGTCGAAAAGACAGGTCTCCGCTTCTCCAAGGGGGCTATGAAACGGCTTATCGCCCATCAGTGGCCGGGCAATGTAAGGGAACTGGTGAACTGCATAACCAGAACGGTGGTTTTTGCCGAAGGACCGGTCATTCAGGCGGACGATCTTCGCATGGAAAACCCTGAAAACTATCTGGAAAATCCCAAGGCGGAGCAGGGCACCATCGCCGGTCAACTCTCCGGAGTAACACATCAGGACACCGAGGTGACCGATCAACCAGTGGAAACCCCGCCGAAGACGGCAGCCCCGCCGCCACCGTCGGCAAGCCGACAGAAGGATGGGCCCATGGCACTGGCACCACGGCAGTTGAAAGCCCTGCCGACCATCCTGGAGCACGGGGCCATCACCCGTAAAGAATATCAGCGGATTATCGGTGAAAATCTGCCGGCGCGAACAGCCAACCACGATCTTGGCGACATGTTGCGCAAGGGAATTGTGGAGAGGGTGGGCGCCGGGGCAAGCACCCGCTACCGGCTTTCGCCGAAGGCCGACTTGCAGGCATTAAAACGACTGCTCATCAAATAGGATGGTTTTGCAGCCAATGCGTATTCCATCGTTTCGACGAGCAGAGCGACGAGAAATCTTTTTATTAGAGGCTTTTGCAAAAAGACGGTTGAGTCCTTCCCGAGGTAGTCATCGGGAATCCAATCCCTGAAAAATCAATGAGTTCTGGATTCCCGCTTTCGCGGGAATGACGAAAAAAACTCGTCAGCAGTTTATTTTGCAAGAGGCTCATTATTCCGGAGAATTCTCGCTCCACTCGAAATGACAATTCGGCCGTTTTCCTGTCTTCTGCGAACACATCATGTTTGCAGGAGTTTTTTTTCTGGCCAAAAGGATCGTTCTCCGGTACCTCTGCCCACAGAGTCCTTTTCATCGACCATCACTCTTGATGGTCTCGCAAAAAGTTCAAAACACCGTCACTGCCGCGCAGGCGGGAGTCAACCACCAATTGAAAGCACCAGATTCCCGCCACAGCCTGTCCCCGTGAAGACGGGGGCGGGAATGACGGAAAGGGGTGACTCCAGACTTATTGCGAATGCATCACTCTTGCCCGGTCGCCTTTCCCATGCAAGGATCTGCCATGCTCCACTGCTGCATCTTTCTCTGCGGCGCAGCCCTGATGATCATCGAACTGACCGGCTCGCGCATCCTGGCCCCCGTTCTCGGCACCTCCCTGGTCGTCTGGACCTGCCTGATCGGCATCATCCTCGCCAGCCTCAGTCTGGGGGCCTGGTGGGGTGGTTCGCTGGCGGATCGCCGTCCCGAGCCCCGCCTGCTCGGCCGGATCGTGCTCCTTGCCGCCTGGGCCACCGGAACCATCGGCCTGTCCAAGACCTGGATCCTCGAAGCGCTCCAGAACACCGGCAGCCTGCACACCGTGGCCATTGTCGCCACCGTGGCCCTGTTCGCTCCGGCGGCGGTCCTGCTCGGTATGGTGCCGCCGTTCGCCGTCCGTCTCTGCCTGCAGGACCGCGAGCATGGCGGCCGAACCTCGGGCAGCCTCTATGCGATATCCACCATCGGCTCCATTGTCGGCACCTTTCTGGCCGGGTTCGTCCTCATCGCCTGGGTGGGAAGCACCGCCATTCTCTTCATCACCGCCGCCGTGCTGGCCCTGGCCGCCTGGCTGGCCTGCCCGGTGGACAAGCCGCTCAAAGCCGCCTCGATCGTGCTCTTCCTCCTGGCCCTCTATTTCTTCCGCCAGCAGGATCTATGGCTGGCCCAGCAGGGTTTTTTCGACCGCGACACCCCCTACAACCGGGTCCTGGTCTACACCAGCCAGGAGGAAGGCAGCGGCCGATTCACCCGGGAGATGGTCACCGGCCCCCAGGGACGGCAATCGGCCATGTATCTGGATGATCCCATCGAACTGACCCTGCCCTACACCCGCTTTTACCGGTTGCTCGAATACTACCGGCCCAACGCCCGGCGCATGCTGGTGCTGGGAGGCGGCGGCTATTCCTTTCCCAAATATGCCCTGGCCAACTATCCCGACATCCACATCGACGTGGTGGAACTCGATCCCGGCATCACGGAATTGGCCCGCAACCATTTCAGCCTGACCGATCATCCCCGCCTGCGCATTATCGAAGAGGATGCCCGCACCTTTCTCAGGAAGATCGAACAACCCTACGATGTGATCCTCTGTGACGTGTTCAACTCCCACTATTCCATACCCTTCCACCTGGTCACCATCGAAGCGGTCCGCTCGCTCCGTTCCGCCCTCCAACCGGACGGCGTAGTCCTGGTCAATCTGCTCGCCTCGCCGGAGGGGGCAGCGAGCCGCT
>JAUWAH010000116.1 GCA_030602145.1 Desulfobulbus sp. | reverse complement strand
AGTCGATGATCATCGGGTTCTTGCCTTCAGCCTCAAGCGCCGGATTGTACCGGAACAGCGACCAGTGACCGCACTCGACCGCCTTCTTCTGCTGCTCCAGACCCATGGCCATGTTGATGCCGTGGTTGATGCAGTGTGCATAGGCGATGATCAGGGACGGACCATCGTAGGCCTCGGCTTCCTGGATGGCCTTGATCGCCTGTTGAGGGTTGGCGCCGATGGAAATACGGGCGACATAGACCGTACCGAAGGTGGAGAAGATCAAGCCCATGTCCTTCTTGGGTGTGGGCTTGCCGCCGGCGGCGAACTGAGCCACCGAGGCGCGCGGGGTAGCCTTGGACATCTGGCCACCGGTGTTGGAATAGACTTCGGTGTCCATGACCAGAATGTTGACGTTCTTGCCGGAGGCCAGAACATGGTCGACACCGCCGTAGCCGATGTCATAGGCCCAACCGTCACCGCCGATGATCCAGACGGATTTCTTCACCAGGTAATCGGCTACGTGGTAGAGCCGTTTGGCGATGGCATCCTGCTTGCCCTCGATGGCTGCCTTGACCTGAGCCACGCGGTCGCGCTGTGCCTCAATCTCGGTCTGCTCTTTTTGCGGAGCAGCCAGGATGTCGGCGGCGAGCTTTTTGTCGACCAGGCCGGCATTGACAGCGGCATCCAGCAGTTCAACTGCCTGGGAGGCCAGTTTGTCAACCGCCTGACGCATACCAAGACCATGCTCGGCATTGTCCTCGAACAGCGAGTTGGACCAGGCCGGGCCACGTCCGTCAGCACGTTGGCAGTACGGGGTGGTCGGCAGGTTGCCCGAGTAGATCGAGGAGCAGCCGGTGGCGTTGGAGGCCAGCATCCGGTCGCCGACCAATTGGGTGACCAGCTTGATGTACTGGGTCTCGCCGCAGCCGGCGCAGGCACCGGAAAACTCGAACAGCGGCCGCTTGAACTGGCTGCCCTTGATGGTGCCGACGTTGATCAGTTTCTCGTCGACCTCGGGCAGGGCCAGGAAGGTCTTCCAGGTCTTCAGGGAGGCCTGCTTGACCTCTTCGGTGTTCATCACCATCTTCAGCGCCCGTTCCTCGGTCTTGTTGCCGTCCTTGTCCTTTTTGCGGGCCGGACAGACGGTAACGCACAGCGTGCAGCCGTTGCAGTCAGGGGTGGAAACCTGAATGGTGAACTTCATGTCCTTGAATTCCTTACCCACTGCGTCGGAGGTCAGGAAGGAGGCATCGGCGCCGGCGGTGGCAAGGGCTGCGGGGGTGGCAACCTTCATCCGGATGCAGCCGTGCGGGCAGACCAGCGAACAGCGGCCGCACTGGATGCAGGCTTCGGGATCCCACTGGGCAACCTGAACAGCGATGTTGCGCTTCTCCCATTGGGAGGTAGCGGTGGGCCAGCGGCCGTCACACGGCATCTGGGAGACCTTGATGTTCTCGCCATGGCCGGCGATCATCTGGGCGGTCACTTCCTTGACGAAGGCGGGAGCCTCGGCGGGAACCACGGGCGGCATATCGTGGCCGGTGACTTTCTTGGGGACCTTGACTTCGACGATGTTGTCGATGGCGCCGTCAACCGCGCCGTAGTTCATGTTGAGAACCTTGTCGCCCTTGGTGCCGTAGGTCTTTTTGATCGCCTTCTTGATCGATTTGATCGCCGCATCCTTGCTGATGATGTTGGAGATGACGAAGAAGGCGGTCTGCATGATCATATTGATATGTGCGCCGAGACCGAGGGCCAGGCCCAGTTTGACCGCATCGATGATGTAGAATTTAGCCTTCTTGTCGATCAACTGCTTCTGCACCAGGGCCGGCAGGTTATCCCAGATCTCGTCCTTGGTGAAGCTGGTGGTCAGCAGGAAGGTGCCGCCGTTATCCAGGTTGGCGAGCATGTCGTAGGAATTGAGGAAGGCCGGGTTGTGGCAGGCGAGAAAGTTGGCCTTGTTGATCAGATACGGAGCGACGATCTGGTTCTTGCCGAACCGCAGGTGCGAGACGGTCATCGAGCCGGATTTCTTGGAATCGTAGACAAAGTAGCCCTGGGCCGAGTTGTCGGTCTCCTCGCCGATGATCTTGATGGAGTTCTTGTTGGCGCCAACGGTGCCGTCGGAACCCAGGCCGTAGAACATGGCGCGATAGACGTCGGAGCCTTCGATGCTGTAGGACTTATCGTACTTCAGGCTGGTAAAGGTGACATCGTCGTTGGGGCCAACGCAGAATTTCTTCTTCGGCGCCATGGCGGCCATGTTGTCGAACACGGCCTTGACCATGGCCGGGGTGAACTCGGCGGAGCCCAGACCGTAACGGCCATTGAGGATGACCGGCACGAACATGGTCGGGTTGACCTCGGCGGCCTCGCTGATGGCGGTGCGAACGTCTTGATAGAGGGGCTCGCCATTGGAGCCGGGCTCCTTGACGCGGTCGAGGACGGTGATCCGCTCGACGGAACGCGGCAAGGCATTGACCATGGCAACCGGATCAAACGGCCGGAACAGGCGGACGATGACCAAGCCCACTTTCTCGCCTTCGCTGACCAGGTGCTCAACGGTGGAGGTCACGGTCAGGGCGCCGGAGCCCATGATGACGATGACGTCGGTGGCGTCCGGGGCGCCGATGTAATCAAACAGGTTGTATTGACGGCCGGTCAGGGCGGCGAATTTGTCCATGGTGGCCTGGACAGTGCCCGGAACGGCGGCGTAGAATTTGTTGGTGGTCTCGCGGCCGATGAAGTAGACGTCCGGGTTCTGGGCGGTGCCGCCGATGGTGGGGCGATCCGGGGTCAGGGCGCGTTTGCGGTGCTCGATGATCAGATCCTCGTCGATCATGGCGCGCATGTCGTCGAAGGTCAGTTCCTCGATCTTCATAACCTCGTGGGAGGTGCGGAAGCCGTCGAAGAAATGGAGGAACGGAATGCGGGTGGCCAGGGTCGCCTGGGTGGCGATCAGCGCCATGTCCTGAGCTTCCTGGACATCCTGGGAGCAGAGCATTGCCCAGCCGGTCTGGCGGGCGGCCATGACGTCACTGTGGTCGCCGAAGATGGACAGCCCCTGATAGGCCAGGGAGCGGGCGGTTACATGGAACACCGTGGGCAGCAGTTCGCCGGCGATCTTGAACATGTTGGGCAGCAGCAGCAACAGGCCCTGGGAGGCGGTGAAGGTGGTGCACAGGGCGCCTGCGCCCAGGGAGCCGTGGATGGAGCCGGCCACACCGGCCTCGGACTGCATCTGGGAGATGACCGGGATGGAACCCCAGATATTCTCCTGCTTGGCGTTGGCCTTGGCGTCGGACTCTGCGGCCATCGGGGAAGATGGCGTAATGGGATAGATTGTTATGACTTCACTGGTGGCATACGCGACATGCGTACACGCCTGGTTTCCGTCAATGGTGACCATTTTTCGCGACATAAGATCATTCTCCTTACACGGTGGTTGGTGTTCGCCGGCGTTTGGCTGACTGCCGGAAACGGTTAAAGATGAACGCTATGAAAGAAGGTTCCCGGGAGAACCTCAAAAACGCATACTTTGCCCGATCTGGTTCGCGGTGGTTCAGTACCTCTCTTCTGGACGGGGGGAGGGATTGTTCGTTCGCTCCGGCCGGGAACTGGGGGAAGAAGCGCACGGTGCGGATCCGGCTAACGTCACCGGTGGTTGGCATCCCATCCGGTTTGATTCGAACAACCGCCCGATGTCGGGGCGGTCCCACCTCCACTGTACAAATCAATGCAATCGGTTGCGCCGTGCGGTTCGGCAATGAATAGGGATTCAGTGCATTGGTGCGCCACGATAAACCAAAATAGAGCATTCTGCAATGCTAAAGCGCTGTCGAAAACCCATACAGTTGCAACGAGTTGTCGCCCCTCTTCGAGGGGAAAAAGGGGGTGCTGAAATGGTGGTGCCGGTGGTTGGGACACCTGATGGCGTGTCGTGCGGCAAGCGGAGGAGAGGCGCTGCAGGGGCAGCGTCGGCGAAACCGGCCGGAGGCCATCTGGTGGCCGGTTCCGCCGGGTTTGAAGCTACTGGTCGGCCTCGATCAGAAAATCCTTGATCTTGTAATAGAGCGATTCCGGTATGTCCGTCCCGTACATGAATTGCTCGGCCTCTTCGCCGGTGATGGTCGCCTTGATCTCCTCGGGCAGGCTGCGGAGGAAGGCCACCTTGGCCGGATTGGGTTGTCTTTTTTGCTCTGTCATGATCCCCCCTCTGCGTAGAGACTTTGGTTGGCCGTTTGGATGAGCGGGCTACGTTTCGACTGTGTCCACTATAAGAAAGGGACGGCGCCTGAACAAGAGCGACGGGTATTTTTCCGGTGTCGCGACTGTCGGGTCCTCCGCTGGTCCTGCAAGCAGGGGGTCCGAAAACAGTTTTCTTCACGGGGGCTTTTTGTTATGTTCCTTGCCTTCAAGAAAAACTCAGGGGGTGGCATGGCTGAGCGGGATACGGATCGGCATCGGCGGTGGCTTGCGACCATCAGGCAGGAGTTGGACGACCGCGAGCGCTCCGGCCTGAGTCCTCTTGCCTGCCCGAGTTGTGCCGCCATTCGCCGCTCGGCCGAACACCTAGACGATCACCGCCAGCCCTTTGCCCAGGATGCGGATCGCATCCTCCACTCCAGGGCCTACAGCCGTTACATCGACAAAACTCAGGTTTTTTCCCTGGTCGACAACGATCACATTACCCACCGGGTGCTTCATGTGCAGTTGGTTTCGCGCATCGCCCGGACCATCGGTCGTTTTCTTGGCCTTAATGAAGACCTGATCGAGGCGATCGCCCTGGGGCACGACCTCGGCCACCCTCCCTTCGGCCACGAGGGTGAGCGCATCCTCTCGCACCTCTGCCGCCACCACGGTCTGGCATCCTTTCAGCACAACATCCAATCGGTCCAGTTCCTCGATCGGTTCGAGCGCGGCGGCACGGGATGGAACCTGACTCTCCAGGTCCTCGACGGCATCCTCTGCCACGACGGCGAGGTGCATGCCCGTTCGCTCCGGCCGCAGCGGCACAAGGATTTTTCCGCCCACGATCGCGAACGGGCGACCAAGGAGGCCGACCCCTCCCTGGCCCTGGTGCCGATGACCCTGGAGGGCTGCGTGGTCCGGCTGGCCGACACCATCGCCTATATCGGCCGCGACCTGGAGGACGCCATCGAGCTGGGGTTGATCCGTCGCGACGAGATCCCCGGGCCGTGCGCCGAAGTGCTCGGCAGCAGCAACGGCTCCATCGTCTACACCCTGGTCACCGATCTTCTGGTCAACAGTGGCCAGGTGCGCACCGGGACTGCCGACGGGGACGCCATCGGGTTCGGCGAGGAGGTGGCCGCGGCCCTGCGCCAACTCAAGACGTTCAACTACCGGCGTATCTACACCAATCCCGCCTTCAAGCCCGATTTTGACAAGATCCACCACTGCTACGAACGGCTGTTCGACCATTTCCTGAAGAAGGCACAAAATACGGCGGGCGGGTCGGAGGATCGAGGCTTCCTCCGTTCGATGACCCCTGCCTACAGGGCGACGCACGGCCCGGCCGCCATGGTCCGCGACTATCTGGCCGGCATGACCGACGCCTATTTCCTGCGCCAAGCCGAAGCCATCGGCTGCACCATTCCGGAGCGGTTATGCTTGCCAAGGTAAGAAGATCTCTGCCAAGATTCATGCCCGGCGAACGGGCCTGGATGATTCTCATCTCCGCCTGTATCGGCGTGATGTCGGGAGTGGCCATCATCATCTTTCGCGAGACGGTGGAGTTGGTGCACGAGGTGATTTTCGTCTGGGGCCAGGAGGTGCTCGGCATCGGCGAAGGCGGCTGGCGGCGCTTGCTGCTGCCCCTGCTGCCCATGGCCGGCGCCGTTCTGCTCATCCCACTTTCCCTGGCCTTTCCCGGCAGGGTCAACGGCTATGGGTTTCCCTCGTTTCTTCGCCGCGTCAATCTGGAAAACGGCGTCATCCGGGCTCGCAACATTTTCATCAAGATCGTCGGCACCGCCCTGACCATTGGCAGCGGCGGCTCCGCCGGCGTCGAGGGGCCGATCGCCCAGATCGGCGGCGCTTTGGGCTCGCAGGTCGGGCAAAAATTCCGGGTATCGGGCAAACGGATGAAGGTCTATGTCGCCGCCGGGTGCGCCGGCGGGGTGGCCGGCATCTTCAACGCGCCGCTGGCTGGCATGTTTTTCGCCGCCGAGATCGTCCTGCTGGGCACCTATGAGATCTCCTCCTTTTCCGCCCTGGTGATTGCCTCGGCATTGGCTACGGTGGTTTCCCGCGCCTATTACGGTGCAGTGCCCGCCTTCCCCATCCCCGACTACGCCATTGTCAATCCCTTCGTCGAACTACCCCTCTATACCCTGATGGCGCTCATTGTCGGAGTGCTGGCGGTCCTCCACATCCGGTTTTTCTATCTGATCCGCGACCGCTTTGAGCGTCTGGGGCTTCATGCCCAACTCAAGCCGATTCTCGGCGCCTTTCTGGTGGGGTGCATCGGCATCTTTTTCCCCCAGGTGATGGGCAACGGCTACGAATATATCGCCAAGGCATTGGCCGGAGAGACCCTGATGTGGCTGATGCTGGTGCTGGTTTTTTTCAAGTCGCTGGCCACGTCGATCACGCTGGGGTCGGGCGGCGCCGGCGGCCTTTTCGCGCCGGCCCTGTTCATTGGCGCGGTGCTGGGCGGGGCCTATGGCAGTCTTGCCCATCATCTGCTGCCCGAATACACCGCCAGTGCCGGCGCCTATGCCACAGTGGGCATCGGCGCCTTCCTCGCCGCCACCACCCATGCCCCCCTGACCGCCATCTTTCTCCTCTTCGAGATGACCGGCAACTATATGATCATCATTCCGGTGATGCTGACCGCGGTCCTCGGCACGGTAACCTCCTCCTGGCTCTATCGTGATTCCATGGATACCGTCGATTTCACCCGGGACGGCATTGACATCCACGAAGGTCGCGAGGTGGCGATCCTGAAATCGATCCGGGTGGGCAAGGTAATCACCGAGGATGTCGATTTCATCAGCGAGAACGCCAATATCAACCATCTGCTCGAGCTGTTCGGCATCGCCCGCAACAGCTTTTACTTTCCGGTGGTCAACCACAAGGGGCTGATGGTGGGGGTGGTCTCCATGCAGGATGTCAAAACCATCCTCCACGATGAAGAGGAACGGGTCTGTCACCTGGTAGGGGCCATCTGCGCCCGAGATGTGATCATGCTCACCCCGGATACCAACTGCTATGAGGCACTGC
>JAUWAH010000248.1 GCA_030602145.1 Desulfobulbus sp. | reverse complement strand
GGAACCGGATTGGGCCTCTCCATTTGCAGCGACATCGTCAGTAAATTGGGCGGAACCATCAGTGCGGAAAACAAGGCGCAAGGGGGAGCCCTCTTCACCATCAGGCTTCCTTTGAGAAGATGAGCTGCATGGCCGGACCGGATCGGCCGGCCGCAACCAACAAGGGCGTCACCCTTCATACACACCAGCAAGAGAGACCGGCAGAATTGTCACCTTTCCTGCGCACTGAAAAAAATTTATAAAATCAGCAGAATAGCTCGTCAATCGTTCAGCCTGTCACCCCAGCTACACACCCCCTCTCTTCATCTTGCAGCAACCACCTGAACACCCCGCCCCGCCAAAAATCCAACCGCATAATATCATTCAATAAAAATTTTTCCGTTCCCCTAGACGCCCTTGGCCCGTGACGTGCATTGCTCTCTATGACCATGCAGGCTCACCACCCTTGAAGAAACAGTGCCCAGGATAATGTCGAACGGACCCTCAATCACTCGCTCGTGCGATGACCTTGAATATCTCGACCTGGAACAGGCAGCCGCCATTTGCGCTGTTTCGGACGAGCGGTTCAATAAATGGGTCGAGAAGGGGGTCGTGCCGATCATCAGCCTCAAGAACAGTAAATTGATCCGTTCGTATGATCTGATTCAGCACCTCATACGCCATAACATCCCGGTGCCGGACAGGTTGCTCCAGGGTATCAACAAAAAAATTCTCTTTATCCTGAACGGCGAGGAACTGCCTCAATCCGTTGCGGCCGAAATCGTCCAGACCCTGTTCAGACTGAAAAGACAGACCGCGCACATTTTCGACTTCGTTCATTTCGGGGAACATGTCGAATTGAAAATCATCGCCCTGTGCCCCGACATCATCGTGCTCCTGACGGAGGATGTGGTGGACCCGGAATTGGAACA
Organism: Desulfobulbus sp.; assembly: GCA_030602145.1. GTDB lineage: Bacteria > Desulfobacterota > Desulfobulbia > Desulfobulbales > Desulfobulbaceae > Desulfobulbus. The sequence continues at coordinate 3,858 of JAUWAH010000248.1, read as the reverse complement.
GAGCATTCGCAAGATGGTCAACGATGCCATTCCGGTCTATTCGATGACCGCCAATCGGACCGTCGACCTTGAAACCCTGTTCAGTGAATGAATGCTGGCCCAATCAAGCCGAAAACTGATCCGATGCGACCGACAAGAAAACCGATGACCGCATTCCATGGCAGGACCGTCTGCAATCCGCCTGTTTGCCGGCAATCCGGTACAAGAGATTGCACACAGAGAAGCATCCTTGTAGTATCCTCCTTTCCTTGCCTTCCAGGCGATGAAACGATCATTATGCGGAGAAAGGCGCGTTTAGGCCAGACTTCAGCAATATTTAAGGAGACTATTAAGGAGGAGCAGACATGGCACGGTACACAGTTCTTATTGTCGACGACGAGGAAGAATTCCGGGAAATGACCGGCAAACGATTGACCAAGCGCGATCTCTTCTGTGAAAGCGCCGCCAACGGTGACATCGCCCTGGAGATGATCGCGGCAAAACAATATGACGTGGTTCTTCTGGATGTGAAGATGCCAGGGAAGGACGGCATCGAAATTTTACGTGAAATAAAAAAAATATCTCCACGAACCGAGGTGGTGCTGCTCACCGGACACGCCTCGGTGGAATCCGGTTTAAACGGCATCAAATACGGGGCCTTCGACTATCTGATGAAACCCATTGATCTTGAACCGTTGCTTGAAAAGCTCAATGCTGCCCACGAACACCGGCAGATGCAGTTGAAATTGAACGGAGCATTCGAAAAAGCCAAAGGAACATGGTCTTCGTGAGCCGAAAAATTGCCGGTGCTTCGAAAGCTACCTTTCAAAATTTCCACAAGAGAATACATGGAAACCTCCTTGTAGCATCCTCCTTTCCTTGCCTTTCAGGCGATGAAACGATCATCAGACGGGGAAAGGCACGTTAGGGCCAGACCTCAGCGATATTCAAGGAGACTATTCAAAAGGAGCAGACATGGCACGGTACGCAGTTCTTATTGTCGACGACGAGGAAGAATTCCGGGAAATGACCGGCAAACGATTGACCAAGCGCGGTCTCTTCTGTGAAAGCGCCGCCAACGGCGACATCGCCCTGGAGATGATCGCGGCAAAACAATATGACGTGGTTCTTTTGGACGTAAAGATGCCGGGGAGGGATGGTATCGAAATTTTACGAGAAATAAAAAAAATATCTCCACTGACCGAGGTGGTGATGCTCACCGGACACGCCTCGGTGGAATCCGGTATAAACGGCATCAAATACGGGGCCTTTGACTATCTGATGAAACCCATTGATCTTGAACCGTTGTTTGACAAGCTCAATGCTGCCCATGAACACCGGCAGATGCAGTTGATCAAGTTGGAGCAGGCACAGACCAAAAAAGATATGGCCAAGCCGGACTGAGAACCCGGACAACGCCTTCTTTGCAACCCAAAAACCCGTTTTGACAACCAAAAGGAGAACAAAATGAAGTTTTTTCGTGATCTGAACCATCTCATGGTGGAGGGCTCCAAAGCCCATGCCAGGTGGGAACTGGAAATGTCCAACAACATTCTGCGCAGCCGCAAACGGCTGCTGATCCTGGGGCTGCTGCTGCTCCCCGTTTTCCTTGGCGGCTACGCTTTTGCCGACGCGGTCAGCCAGGCCATCCCTTCGTTCATCGGCGGTAAACAGGCTTATGGCCCATCGCACTACACCAACCTCATCTTCGGCGCCTCGGTGCTGGTCGGCGTCTGCGCCGGTCTGATCACCGGCTGCATCGGCGCCGGCGGCGGCTTCATCATCGCTCCGGCCCTGATGAGCGCCGGCGTCAAGGGCATCCTGGCGGTCGGCACCGACCTGTTTCATATCTTCGCCAAGGCGATCATGGGTTCGGTCCTACACCGCAAGATGGGCAACATCTCGGTATCCCTGGCCGTCACCTTCCTGATCGGCGCCATTCTCGGCTCCACTCTGGGCGGGTACGTCAATCGGACCATCTATGATGCCAATCCGGTGCTGAGCGACATGTTCATCACCTCCGTCTACGTCGTTATCCTCGGATTCCTCGCCTACTACGCCATGAGCGACTATCTCAGGAGCCGCTCCAAGAAGGTGGTGGTTGAAGAAGGCGCCACCAAGATCGCCGAGGAGATCCCGCCCATGGGCAAGCGGCTGCAGGCCATCAACCTGCCGCCAATGCTGACCTTCGACGAGAACGTCACCCCCGGCGGTCGCCGCATCTCCTCCTGGTTCCTGGTAATCAGCGGCTTCATCGTCGGCATGGCCGCCGCCATCATGGGCGTCGGCGGCGGCTTCCTCACCTTCCCGATGTTCGTCTACGGTCTGGGCGTGTCCTCCATGACCACGGTCGGCACCGACATCTTCCAGATCGTGTTCACCGCCGGCTACGCCGCCATCGGCCAGTACGCGATTTACGGGTTCATCTTCTACACCCTGGCCATGGGCATGCTGCTCGGCTCCCTGATCGGCATCCAGGTCGGTTCCATCGTCACCAAGGTCGTTCCCGGCACCACCATCCGCGGCTTTTACGCCATCACCGTCACCGCCGGTTTCCTCAACCGGGTCTGCGCCCTGCCGGAGAAGCTGATGAAGATGGGGTATGTCGAACTTTCCGCCGGATTCATCAAGGTGGTTGACATGATCGGCAATGTCGGTTTCTTTGTCATCATCACCACCTTCGCGGTCTGGGTCTTCTGGTGCTTTTTCTCAAATCTCAGCGTTCTCAAATCGGGGGAGGTGCATTGATATGGCTAGTTCAGCGCAACTGAAAACAACCGGATGGCTCCTGCTGGCATCCTTTACCGTGGTCCTGGTGGCCATCTTCATGCCCCTTTTTCCGGGGACCACAGGCCAGAAAGTTAATGGACTCGACTACCTGGACAACTTTTTCAATCAACTGTCGAAAAGCTCGGCCTACTACATCCCCGATCAGTTGAAGAAGGCAGAGCAATTTACCGGCAAGCCGTTCAGCGCCGCCTTGAAGATGAAGTCTCCCGCGGAGGCCGAGGTGACCGCCAAGTTGTTCGCCACCAACCAGATCACCGCCACCGCCGACGGCGACAAGGTGCAGGTCAACGGTGATTTCGGCGCCATGATCACCATCATGCTCAAGGACGCCGACCTGATGTACAAGAACGACGGCAAGGCCCTACAGGACAAATACAATGTCGATGCCCGCCAGGCCGTCTACTCCTGGTATCTGGCCCTGACCGCCATGGAGAAGGACATGACCAAGGCCGGCCAGTTCGACCAGGCCAAATTCGTCAAGAACTGCATGAACAAGGCCATCGAGCCGGCCTACAACTACTACGAGGTCGAGGCCAAGCCGGTGAAGGAAGAGATCTTCCTGCTGATCGCCTCGCTGGTCTTCTACGTGGTCTACACCATGTGGTACGGCTATGGCCTCCTCTATCTGTTTGAGGGATATGGCATCAAGCTCGATCACTGATCCCTCGGGGACACCATGAACCAACGGGTCGCGGCAGGAATGAATTTCCCGCCGCGACCCTTTTTTATCCGCCATGACGATTGCTGACCGGTTGCTCCGCACCCTTCGCCGTTTCCTGCGGCCGCGTTCCTCGCCCCCGCCCCTCATCTCCCCCGAGGAGATGCAGCGCCGGTTCGTCGCCCGGTACCGATGGTTCCGCGAACTGCTCAACGCCAATGCCAATACCCTGCAGGCCATGGCCGAGTTGGAACAGGCCCTCCACGACGGCCGTACCCTCTCCATGACCTTCATCCGGGCCCGGTGCACCCAGGCCACGGTCAACACCTATAAAATCGTCTACACACTCAACCGGATCGCCGACGGCCGCTACAGTGAGCTGGAACCGATTTTCGGCCGCTTACAGCAGCAGATCGATACCGTGCTGGCGG
>JAUWAH010000208.1 GCA_030602145.1 Desulfobulbus sp. | reverse complement strand
GAGCCGGCCGATCTCGTCCAGAGCGGCACGCACCGCCGACTCCTTGGCGCTGTGGGTGACCACCACCAGAGGCACGGCGCCGATCTCCTTGCGGCCCTTCTGGATCACCGATTCGATGCTGATCTCGTGCTTGGCGAGAATGCCGGCGATCTGTGCCAGCACACCGGGACGGTCGACCACGGTGCAGCGGAAGTAGTAGGGGCCGTAGAGTTCGTCCATGGGGGTGATTCGCCGGGCCTGCATCTGGTCGGGCAGGTAGGACAGGGCCGGCACACGGCCGATGGAGTTGCAGGCGATATTGCGGGCGATGTCGACCACGTCGGCGGCCACGGCGCTGCCGGTGGGGATCATGCCGGCGCCCAACCCGTAGAGCAGGACGTTGCCCACGGTATCGCCCTGGAAATGGATGGCGTTGAAGGCGCCGTTGATCGAGGCCAGCAGATGGTTCTGCGGCACCATGGTCGGATGCACCCGCGCCTCGACATGGTCGCCATGGTTGCGGCTGATGGCCAAGAGCTTGATCCGGCAGCCGAACTCGCGGGCCAGCTCGATATCCATGGGCTCGATCCGGGAGATGCCTTCGGTGGCGATCTGGTGGTGGGTGATCGGGGTGCCGTAGGCGATGGTCATCAGGATGGCCAGCTTGTGGGCGGTGTCGATGCCCTCGATGTCGTAGGTCGGATCGGCCTCGGCGAACCCGAGCCGTTGCGCCTCCTTGAGCACCTCGGCAAAGGGGATGCCCTCGTCGGTCATGCGGGTGAGGATGTAGTTGGCGGTGCCGTTCATGATCCCCATGATCGACAGGATCCGGTTGGCCACCAGCCCCTCCTTGAGGGCCTTGATCACCGGGATGCCGCCGCCGACGGATGCCTCGAAGCCGACCTCGACCCCATGCCGGGCCGCTGCCGCGAAGATCTCGGCACCCTCCTGGGACAACAGGGCCTTGTTGGCGGTGACCACATGCTTGCCGTTGGCGATGGCCCGCAGGACAAAGGTCTTGGCCGGCTCAATGCCGCCGATCAGCTCGACGATGATGTCGATGGCCGGGTCGTTGATCAGATCCATGCCGTCCCTGGTGAGCGGGATATCGCTGAACCGCTCCGGCAAACCCGAGGCGTGATGATCGGCGATGCCGGCCAGCCGGATGGCCATCCCCGTCCGTTGTGTCAGGCGTTCCCGCTGCGACAGCAGGACCTCCGCCAAGCCCTTGCCCACCGTGCCAAAACCGATCAATCCAACCTTGATTTCCCGCATAGCCTTCTTCACCTCAAGCTGTTGAAGATGAGTCATATATGGGCCGTTTTCTACTCGCTTTCCGGCCCCTTGTCAAAATGTATGACCGGGGTGCGACAGCCCTCGGGAAACGGCCCGGTTTGCCTGCGAGGCAACCTCTTGTTTTGCCGAACAGAGCCGAGGTCATCACTTCCCCTTATCCAACCCATCATTTTTGATGGCGCATTCATCCAAGGTGCGGTATAGTCTTCGGCCAATGAGAAGTCATTCATTTTTTGACTCTATTTTTTCATCGTTATATTAAGATGTTAATCAAAAACTTCCTGAATCAGACATGGAGGAATCCGGCATGAACATCCTGACTTTCGGTCCGAACGGCAGCGGCAAGGGCACCCAGGGCGCCATCATCAAGGAGAAGTACGGCATCGACCACATCGAATCCGGCGCCATTTTCCGCGAGCACATCAAGGGCGGGACCGAATTGGGCAAGAAGGCCAAGGCATACATTGACCGGGGCGACCTGGTTCCCGACGATATCACCATCCCGATGGTGCTGGAGACCCTGGGCAAATCCAAGGAAAAAGGCTGGCTGCTCGACGGCTTCCCCCGCTCACTCGCCCAGGCCGAGGCTCTGGACAAGGCTCTGAAGGATGCCGGCATGAAGCTGGACTACGTGGTCGAGATCGTCCTCGACCGTGAGATCGCCAAGGAGCGCATCATGGGCCGCCGGCTCTGCGCCAATGACAACAACCACCCCAACCACATCGCCTTCGAGGCCATCAAGCCGGTGGAAAAAGACGGTCGCCTGGTCTGCCGGGTCTGCGGCGGCGAGCTGTCCACCCGGGCCGATGACCAGGACGTAGACGCCATCGACAAGCGCCACAAGATCTACTATGACACCCTGACCGGCACCACGGCTGCGGTTAACTACTTCAAGAAGCTGCCCGGCACCCCGGTTATCTCCGTTGACGGGTCCCTGGCCATCAAGGAAGTTTCCGCGCTGATCATGAAGCAACTGCCGTAATCCGGCTGCTGCGACCGCATCGATGACAAACGTTTCCGCGCCCGATGGCGCGGAAACGTTTTTTTGTTTGACAGCCACGGGTTTTCTTATATGGTTGGCCACATGAACAGCCTGCTTTCGACCAACCTGGTCCAGTCCATCATGGCCAAGGAGGCCTTCGTCAAGGAGGCCGCCGACGACATCATCCGCCTGACCGAGTGGATCCGGGAGGTGTTCGAGGACGGCGGCAAACTGCTCCTCTTCGGCAACGGCGGCAGCGCCGCCGACGCCCAGCACCTGGCGGCCGAATTCGTCAACCGCTTTCTCATCAACCGGCGGCCGCTGCCGGCCCTGGCCCTGACCACCGACACTTCGGTGCTGACCTCGATCGCCAACGATTTCTCCTATGACCTGATCTTTGCCAAGCAGATTCAGGCCCTGGGCAAACCCGAGGATCTGGCCCTGGGCATCTCCACCTCCGGCACCTCGGCCAACGTGGTCAAGGCCATGCAGGCCGCCCGCGACATCGGCATGAAGACCGTGGCCTTCACCGGCGGCACCGTCCGGCCCGGCGGCGACCTGGCCGCCATCTGCGACCTGGTGCTCAACGTGCCCTCGGACTCGACCCCCCATATCCAGGAAACCCATCTCTGGCTGGAGCACGTGGTCTGCGAGATCGTCGAACGGCAGATGTTCGGCGCTTCCTGATCCGGGCTCATCCGTTTTTTCTCCATCAGCCCCATGACTTCCCTTCCCGAACCACTCGATTTCAGCGGCCTGCACACCTATTCGGTGCACGGCCGTCATTCCAAGGTCAGCATCGACGATTTTGCCACCCCGGTCCGGCCGGGGATGACCGTGGCCCAGTTGCTCACCGCCCTGCCGGGGCAACTGGCCGGCGTCGATTTTCCCGAGCTGGTCCGGCGGATCGGCGACGCCCATCGTCAGCGGCGGCCGGTGATCCTGGGCATGGGTGCCCATGTGATCAAGGTGGGGCTCAACCCGATCCTCATCGATCTGATGCGGCGCGGCATCCTCACCGCCATCGCCCTCAACGGCGCCGGCATCATCCATGACGCCGAGATCGCCATGGTCGGCCGCACCTCCGAGGAGGTGGCCGACGTGCTGGGAGCCGGGGCCTTCGGCGCCGCCAGGGAAACCGGCGAGGTGCTCAACTCCGCCATCGCCGACGGTGCCCGGCGCAACATCGGCATCGGCCGAGCGGTGGGCGAGGCGCTGCTTGCCCGGAACTTTCCCCACACCGACCAGAGTCTGCTGGCCATGGCGGCCCGACTGGGCGTGCCGGTGACCGTCCATGTTGCCATGGGCACCGACATCATCCATATCCATCCCTCGGCCGACGGCGCGGCCATCGGTCAGGCCGGCCACCACGATTTCCGGATCTTCTGCCGGCTGGTCAGCGAACTGGAGGGCGGCGTCTATCTCAACGTCGGCTCGGCCGTGCTGCTGCCGGAGGTGTTCCTCAAGGCGCTCACCGTGGTCCGCAACCTCGGCCACCAGGTCAAGCGGTTCACCACCGCCAACTTCGACTTCATCCGCCACTACCGGCCGGCGACCAACGTGGTCCACCGGCCCACCCTCGAAGGCGGCAAGGGGTTCCATTTTACCGGCCACCACGAACTGATGCTGCCGCTCCTGGCCGCCGCCGTCGTCGACGAAATTGACAAATAACCCTCCAGGCGGTATATGGCCGCTACCGCCTTGCCACCAACGACCCCTTCGCCACAGGACCCGTGCATGAGAACACCGCTGCGCATAGGCACGCGCGCCAGCCTCCTGGCAGTGACCCAATCCACCTGGGTCAAGAACCAGATCGAGCGCGCCCATCCGGGGTTGCGGGTGGACTTGGTCAAGATCACCACCAAGGGCGATCGCATCCTTGACGTGCCCCTGGCCAAGGTCGGCGGCAAGGGTCTGTTCGTCAAGGAGATCGAGGACGCGCTCCTGGCCGGCGAGGTCGACCTGGCGGTCCACTCGATGAAGGATGTGCCCACCGAGTTGCCGGACGGGCTGCACATCGGCATCGTTCCGGAGCGGGAAACGCCCCGGGATGCCTTTCTCTCCGTGCACCACGATTCGATCGGGGCGCTGCCCACCGGGGCCACCGTCGGCACCTCCAGCCTGCGACGCAAATCCCAACTGGCTGCCATGCGGCCGGACTTGGCCATTGTTGATCTGCGCGGCAACATCGACACCCGGCTGCGCAAGCTGGACGAGGGGATCTTCGACGCCATCATCCTGGCTGGAGCCGGGCTCCATCGCCTGGGGCTGCACGGCCGGATCACCACCCTGCTGGAACCGGTGCAGATGCTGCCGGCCATCGGTCAGGGGGCGCTGGGCATCGAACTGCGGCGCGACGACACCGATCTCCTGGCCGGCTTGCAGTTTCTCAATCATCGCACCACGGCCGTGGCCGTGGCCGCCGAACGGGCCTTTCTCCTTCGTCTCGAGGGCGGCTGCCAGGTCCCCATCGGTGCCCATGCCACTGTGAGCGGGGAAACCGTCAGCCTGACCGGCCTGATCGCCAGCGTCGACGGCACCACCCTCCTCAAGGAAACCGCCGCAGGGCCCGTGGACCGGGCGGCGGAACTGGGGACCTCCCTGGCGGAGACCCTGCTGGCCAGGGGCGGCAAAGCCATTCTCGACGCTGTCTATTGCGCCGGACCGCCGGCGGCGGATTAACCGACATGGCCAGACCACATCAGCCGGCCGCAACGAACATCCAAAGGTCTGCGCTCCGGCAGGACAACGGCACCGGCATCGACATCGTTCCTCTTCCACCCTCTTCCTCTTCGTGCATCCGACAGATTCCGTGACAACCAACGACTCCTCCCCCACCGCGCCCGGCAAGGTCTACCTGGTCGGCGCCGGCCCCGGCGACCCCGGCCTGATCACCCTGCGCGGCAAATACCTCCTGGAACATGCCGAGGTGGTGGTCTATGACTACCTGGCCAACCCGAAACTGCTGAGCTACGTCCCGAAAAATGCCCAGTTGATCTATGCCGGCAAGAAAGGCGGCGGCCTGCATGCCTTCACCCAGGAAGGGATCAACAAGCTGCTGGTTTCG
>JAUWAH010000018.1 GCA_030602145.1 Desulfobulbus sp. | reverse complement strand
AGGCTCCCGAAGGCACGGCGGCGCGACCCATCACACCGGTTTCGAGGCGCACCTCGACCTCGATGGTGGGGTTGCCTCGTGAATCGAGGATTTCTCTGGCAAGTATGTTGGTAATTTCGCTCATGGGGTGAACTGCTCCTTCTGCGGGTTGGTGGTCAATGGGTTAAAGATTGCCGGCCATTTGGAAAATGGGCAGATACATTGCTACTACAAGTCCGCCGATCATGCCACCAAGAAAAACCATCATGAAGGGCTCGATCATCGCAGTCAGGTTTTCAACGGCCTGGTCGACCTCCTCATCGTAGAAATCAGCAATCTTTTCAAGCATGGTGTCAAGAGCGCCGACGGATTCGCCAACATTGATCATCTGTACGACCATGTTGGGGAAAACCCCCGATTCTTCAAGGGGTTCGGCAATGGGTCGGCCTTCGGCGATACTTTCGGAAACGCGAATGACGGCGCGTTCAACCACCTTGTTGCCCGATGTCCGGGCAACGACCTGAAGGGCGTCGAGTATGGGCACGCCGCTCTGCAGCATGGTGCTGAGGGTGCGGGTGAACTTCGATACGGCAACCTTCCGGGCCAGCGGTCCGACGACCGGAGCCTTGAGGATGAAGGCATCTATCCTGAGTCGACCTTTTTCGGTGTTGTAGATTTTCTTCACCCCATAGACAAGGAGAACGCCGACAATGATCAGGTAGAGGATATTGTTCTTGACGAAATCGCTCATGTCGACGACGAGTTGGGTGACAGCCGGAAGGGCGGAGTCCATGCTCGCGAACATCTCGACGAATACCGGGATGACAAAAACCAGAATAACGATGAGGATGAGGATGGATATGGCAAGACAGATAATCGGGTAGGTCATGGCCCCTTTAATCTTCTTGTTGAGCGCCATGGCCTTTTCCTTGAAAACCGCAAGCCTTGACAGGATGGTGTCAAGGATACCGCCTAATTCGCCAGCCTCGATCATGTTGGCATAGAGGCTGTCGAACACTTTGGGGTGCTTGCGCATGGAGTCGGCCAGGGTGGTGCCGGTTTCGACGTCGTTTTGGATGGCGGTGAGAACCGTTTTGAAGGTCGGATTGCTTTGCTGCTTGCCCAGGATCTGCAAACATTGAACAAGTGGCAGGCCGGCGTCGATCATGGTGGAGAGCTGTCGGGTGAAAATGACAATATCCTTGCCGGTGACGGTGGGTTTGAAAATTTTGACGTTTTCAAAAATATCCTTCGGCTTGAGTTTGACCGTCGGGTTGTCGATCCGCATCCGCCTGAGTTGCGCGCGTGCACCAGCTTCATCGACGGCTTCGATTTCGCCCTTGCGTTTTTCGCCATAACTATTTTTTCCTTTCCAGACATAGATCGGCATAAAGGAGTCTCCGGACTGATTTGTGGCAATTCGTCGAAGGCTGCTGTGATATGATATTGACAGGAGCCCGCATTGGTTTTATACATAACGCCCTTGAACGCCGTATCGGACGTTTACGCATTCTCAAGGTATTGTAGGGGACATTTTTTTCTGATTCAAGAAAAAGTTTATATTTTTTCAGGAGTTGGCACTATGCAAGCAAGCAATGCGGCGAAGTTCGCCGATGGTTCGTTTCTACCGGTTATCGAGCAGTGCAGCGGCTGTGAACGAATCGTTGCAGCGGAGGGCGGTCAGTTTTGTGATACTTATATTAATCCGGCGGCAAAATGGCGGCTGGGGATCTGCAATTTCGCCACCCACGCCAAGCCGGAAGTCAAAGTCGTCAAGATCCGCGTGAACCCGTTGAAGGCTGCCAAACGGGCGTCACGCCGCAAATAAACCGCAGACGAACGCCCTCTGAAGCGTTCCTTGGGCGACCGTTCGTCAGCGAACCGCATCTCGGCCATCGGTTGAGGTGATTCTTTATTTTGTGTGAAACGGCTCCCGGAAACCGGCTTCCTGGAGCCGTTTCGTTGTTTTTTCTCTATTTCCGTCCGACCCCGGTGTAGACGAATCCGGCCCGTTGCATGGTCACCGGATCGTAGACGTTGCGCAGATCGACGAAGATCGGCGCCTTCATGGCGTTTTTCAGCCGTGACAGGTCAAGCGCCCGGTACTGATTCCATTCTGTCAGCAGGACGAGGCAATCGGCGTCCTGGGCCGCCTCGTAGGCGTTGTTGGCGTATTCGACCGCTACGGGGAGGAATTTCTGCGCCTCTGCCATCCCCTTAGGGTCATGGGCCATGATCCTGGCTCCTTTTTCCAGCAGCGCCGGGATAATGGTGATGGCTGGAGCATCGCGCATATCATCGGTTTCCGGCTTAAAGGTCAGGCCAAGGAAGGCGATTGTCTTTCCCGCTTCGTTCCCCCCCACCATTTCTCTGATTTTCCTGACCATCCGGGCCTTTTGGGCTGCGTTCACCTCCACGGCGGCTTCGACGATACGAATATGTTCACCATACTCCTGGACAATCCGCATCAGGGCTAGGGTATCTTTGGGAAAACAGGACCCGCCATACCCCGGGCCTGGATGAAGAAACTTGCTGCCGATTCGACCATCCATGCCGATGGCTTTGGCCAGATCGACGACATTGGCATTGACAGCCTCGCACACGTTGGCGATTTCGTTGATAAAACTGATTTTAACCGCCAAAAAGGCGTTGGCGGCGTACTTGGCCAGTTCAGCGGTTTCAATGGTGGTGCTGACCAGGGGAATGTCGCGCCGATAGAGCGGCTTATAGATTTCCCTCAGGATAGCTGCGGCTTGCGGCGATTCCACGCCAATGACTATCCGGTCCGGGCGCATGAAATCGCTGATCGCCGCTCCTTCCCGCAGAAATTCGGGATTGGAGGCAACGTCGAAATCCGCCAACGGATTGGTTTCCCGAATAATTCTGGCAACCTGGCGGGCAGTGCCGACCGGGACCGTGCTCTTATCGACAAGAACCGTATATCCTTGCAGGTGGACGGCCACCTCCCGGGCGGCCTGGTAGATGTAGGACAGGTCGGCGTAGCCGTCGCCCCGTCGCGAACTGGGGGTGCCCACGGCAAGAAAGACCGCATCGGCTTCGGGAACGGCCGAGGCCAGTTCGGTGGTGAAATGGAGACGACCTTCCTCGACGTTCTTCTTGACCAGAAGGTCAAGTCCCGGTTCATAAATGGGGATGATGCCGTTGTGCAACCGGTCGATTTTATCGCTGTCGGTATCGACGCAGGTAACCGTATGGCCGAACTCGGCAAAGCAGGATCCGGTGACCAGACCGACATATCCGGTTCCGACGATGGTAATATGCATGGTATAACTCCTTATGGTTTTCTCGATCCGAACAGTGCTGTACCGATCCGAACAAGGGTCGCTCCCTCTTCGACGGCCACCGTATAATCGTTGGACATGCCCATGGACAGTTCGATGCGGTTATTATCGGCGAAAAGATGCAGCGGGGCAAGATGTTGTGCAAGTTTTCGCAGGGATCTGAAAAAAGGGCGACTCTGCTCGGGATCGTCAGAAAAGGGTGGCATTGCCATGAGCCCCAGGACACGAAGGCTTGTCTCCCCTTTGATTCGACGCAGCAGCGTTTCCGTTTCCTCAGGAAGGACACCTGATTTTTGCTTCTCCCGGCCGATGTTGACCTGGATGAGCACGGCGAGTGTTTTGCCCGCCTGCTGTGCATGGGCGTCGAGAATCTTGGCGATTTTCCACCGATCCACCGTTTCGATGACATCGAAGAGTTCCACAGCCTGCCTGGCTTTGTTGCTCTGGAGGTGACCGATGAAGTGCCATCGGGCCATGGGGGATAAAAGTGGAATTTTGACCGCTGCCTCCTGCAGGTAGTTTTCACCGAAGAGTGTCTGGCCACAGGCCATTGCCTCACCGATCAGATCGATGCCGACCGTTTTGCTGACCGCCACCAGGTGAACATCCTCGGGTCTTCTACCGGCGGCCCTGGCACTGCGGGCAATGGATTCCGATATGTGGGAGAGATTGTCACCGATCATCGGGTTCTCCGGCCAAACCGAAGAGGCGGATGGCATTGGCGGTGGTGGCCCGGGCGATCTCTTCAAGGGAGAGTTGTTTCAATGTCGCCACCTTCTGCGCTGTATACAGCATGAAACGGGGTTCGTTGCGCTTGCCGCGAAAGGGAACCGGGGCTAAGTAGGGACCATCGGTCTCCAGGAGCAGATGGTCGAGATCGACCACACGGGCAACCTCGTGGAGCGAATGGGCGTTGGCAAAGGTGACAACTCCGGGAATCGAGATATAAAATCCCAGATTGATTATGGCCTCGGCCAAGCGTCGATCGCCGGAGAAACAGTGCATGACACCGCCTCTCGGAAAGGGGCCGTGCTCCTTGAGTAGGCTGTGGACATCCTCATGGGCCTCCCGATCGTGGATGACGATGGGCAGGTTCAGGTCCTTGGCCAGGTGCAGTTGGTCGATGAAAACCCGGCGCTGCACCTCCCGGGGCGCATAATTCTTGACATAGTCCAGGCCGATCTCGCCGTAGCCGACCACGGCTGGCTGCGAGGCCAACTCAGCCAAGTCGCGCAAGGCATCGGGAGATGCCTGTTGGGCATCGTGGGGATGAAAGCCGATGGTGGCAAACAGGCGGCCGGGATGCTTTTCTGCAAGGGCGATGGCCGCCTGTGAGCTGTGCGTGTCTATGCCGATGGTGACTATGCGTCGAACTCCGTGCCGTGCCGCTGACCGGATGACCTCGTCCAGATCGGATCTATAGGGTTCCATGTCAAGATGGCAATGGGTATCAATGAGTTCTGAATGCTCTGGGAGGGAAGGAAGGGGAAAAGATTGCTTCATTGCCTGATGCGGTGATTTGCTGTGGATTGACGGATGGCTGCGCGTTTGGCTGTCGGGACGGTCTGTCCGTCGTCGGCCGTACGGTCCAGAGCGAAGGAATGTATCATAGTGAATGTTTATTGACATTAAAACCTTTATTTTTTACAACTGGTTGTCTTGGTTGCACCTGATACCTGCAACTGTCTGCCGCCACTTGGAGGCAAGGCATCGCCTGTCTAAACGGTGGGCAGGCCGTTGCACCTGCGGACGGTCACTTCGAAGCGGGTGGGCACGGTGGTATCGGAATCGGGCGGTTGAGCACGGGTTGTCCGTGCACTTCCAACCGGTGCAGCAATGATGATTTGTATTCACAGCCGGCCTCAAAGGCCGATCTTGTTCTTCAACCGGAGGATAGGTCCCATGAAGAAAGGAAATGGAAAACAGTGGTTTATTTTACTTGCCCTGGTGCTGCTCCTCCTTTCCGGAGGTTGCGCCGCCAACAGGAATGTCTCCGGAACCGATGCAGCCGGTCTGCCCCAGATCAGCAATTTCGCCGATGACATCAAGGATATAACCCTGCCGACCGAATTGGTTTGGGATCGGAAGAATTCGATGGTCATCAAGACCGAATCGTTTCGGGGCGGTATCTTCACCTACAAGGGCAGGGTGGAGATTATGTCGTTGAAGGATTATATGATTGCCTCGATGAAGGACAACAAATGGCGCCTGGTGGGAGAAACCGCCTCCAAGGATATTATGCTGGCCTTTGTCAAGCCGAACAAGACCTGCATGGTGGTAATATCCGAAGGCGTGCTCGGCAAAACCGACCTCAAGCTCTATGTGGCCATCGACAAGACCGCTGGGGCGAGCGGTTCCGGTTTCGGCCACGAGTGAGTCTTCTTCCTTCATTCGATGTTCTGAGCCATGACCGGCCTGCAAGGAAAACGGATCCTGTTCGGAGTAACGGGCTCGATCGCCGCCTATAAGGCGGCCGATTGGGTGCGGTCCCTGGTCAAGGAGGAGGCGCTGGTCACGGTGGTCATGACCGGGGCCGCCGGGCGATTCGTTACGCCACTCACCTTTTCCGCCCTCAGCGGCAACCCGGTCCATCACGACATGTTCGACGAGACCCCTGACCGGGTCATGGCCCATATCAATCTCTCCCGGGAGTCGGATGTGGTGCTGGTCGCTCCGGCAACCGCGCAGACCATCTCCCGGCTGGCCCATGGCATGGCGGACGACCTCCTGGCCACCGCCGTGCTGGCTGCTCGGATTCCGGTGGTCATCTGTCCGGCCATGAACACCTCGATGCTGACCCATCCTGCCACGGCGGCGAATATCGACCGGTTGCTCGATTATGGGTATCATCTGGTGCAACCGGGAAGCGGCGATCTTGCCTGCGGTGAAACCGGAGACGGTCGCTTGGCGGACTGGGAGGTGGCACGGGAGACGCTGCTGTCCATTTTCCAGACCCAAGATCTCAAAGGCCGCCGCATCCTGATCACCGCCGGCCCAACCCGCGAGCCCCTTGATCCGGCGCGATTTTTAAGCAACCGGTCAAGCGGCAAGATGGGCTATGCCCTGGCACGAACGGCCCGGCGCAGAGGCGCGGAGGTGACACTGGTTGCCGGTCCGGTGCATCTGCCCGACCCACCGGGTGTGGAGTTGGTCCGGGTGACCACAGCAGCGGAGATGGCGCAAGCGGTCTTTGACCAGGCCCCGTCCATGGATATCGTCGTCAAATCGGCAGCCGTGGCCGATTTCAAACCGATGGCCTGTGCCGACCACAAGATCAAGAAAACCGGCCAGGGGCTCCAGCTCGATCTGGTCAAGAATGTCGATATCCTGGCTACACTGGGGAGCAATCGCCGACCAGGTCAGGTTTTGGTCGGATTTGCGGCCGAAAGCCGGGATCATGCCGGCGAGGGGCAACGAAAGCTGCGGGAAAAAAATCTGGATCTGATCGTGGTCAACGATATCCTGGGCGCACGAACCGGTTTTGACGTGGAAACCAATCAGGTGACCCTGATCGATCGCGAGGCAGCGACGCCGCTGCCTCTGCTGTCCAAAGAGGCAACCGCCGACAGGATTTGGGACCGGATCGTCCAACTGCTGGCGGCCGGGTTCGGGGATGCCCTCGTCTAGGAGCGGGTTCGGTGGGTGATATGCAGGTCAGTCGATCGGAACAAAAGCGGCGGATCAAGGAGATCGAGCGGCTCGTCGCCGAACTGGTGAGCCTGCCGGCACCGGTGCTCGGTCAAGCACCGGTTCCGGAGGATCTGCGCCCATTGCTGATTGAGACGGCCGGGCTGGAAGGCGGGGTGCGGCAGCGCCAGATCAAATACCTGACCAAGCTGCTCCAGTCGCATCCCATCGAGGCGCTGTACACGCTGGTCGGCAACCATCGCGGCAAACATCTTGCCGTCCGGAAGCAGTTGCACACCCTGGAGTTTTATAGGGATGCACTAATAGATGAGGCGTTGGCCCGTCAGGAAAGCTGCCGGCAGCAACGTCTGGCGTGGGAGGAGAACTGGAGCAGTGAAACGGTGCAGGAACTGCGCCGGCGGATGCCGGAGATCGACCCTCAACTCCTGTCCCGGCTCGCCTACCTGTTCGCCCGGACCAGGAATCCCCGCTACAGCCGGGAGATTTTCCGTTACCTCCGCTCCATGGATGAACTACGGCAACGGACCGCCGACCGGCTGGAGTCTCAATAGCAAGGGGTGACTGGCTTTGGCCTGCTGCTCCCCATCCTCCGTCCCCTTCAAGTCGGGCCGGTCAACCCTCTTTCCGTCCTTTTCTGGCGTAACTGGCGGCCTCCATGCCGGCGACGCAGCCCTCGCCCACCGCCTTGGCCATCTGATACGGTGGGCCGACGATGTCGCCGGCGGCATAGATGCCGGCTATGTTGGTTTCCTGACGTTGATTGACGGCGATGTACTTGAAGGATTCGGTATCGAGCTGCACCCCGATTTGGGTTGCCAGTTCCAGTGCCCCCTTGGAGCCCAGTTCGATGAAGACGCCTTCGGTTTCCAGGGTCGTCCCGTCAGCCAGTACCAGGGAGTTGACCATCCGGTCACCGTTGATCTGCTTGATGGAACCGCGCACCCGTTCGACCTTGCTCGCCGCCAACCGGTCCAACAATTCTTTGGACACATTGAGTTCTTCGGCTACCAGATAGACCTTGGATGCGTAATCAAGCAGCGTGAGTGCCCCATCCACGGCGGCGCTGCGGTCACCGGTGACAGTCACCACCGCCCCACGGTAAAAATTGGCATCACAGTCCACGCAGTAGGAAACACCGCGACCGGACAGTTCTTTTTCGCCGGGTACACTGAGTTTCTTCTTTGAGACGCCCATACAGAAAATGAGGGAGCGGGTCACGACACTCCTGCCGCTCTCCAGTTCGAGGTGATACATCTCGTCCGTCTGGGAGATTTTCAGCACATCCTCGGCCGAGGTTTCGGCCCCGAACTGCCTGGCCTGGTCAAGGCCGGTACGGAGCAGATCCGCACCCAGGGTCACGCCGGCCACGAAGGCATAGTTTTCGATGTGGGCGCCGTACAGGGCGGAATTTTCGATCCGGCCCAGCACCAGGACCCGGGTTTTCCGCCGGGCAGCATGGATGGCTGCCTGGATTCCGGCCGGACCAGCCCCGATGATGACCACATCGTATGTCTGTCCAGTCATGAACAACTCCTTGTGATTGAAAAAACGGAAAAAATGCGGGCGCAATCACCGCCCCTGTCTGTCGGCGGAGAATTATCGGTGTTTTGTACCTTATCTCCAGAACAAGGTCGACAGATTTATTGATTTCGTATAGGATTTGGCCTTGTTGTCATGCATTTGTCCGGTCGGTGCGGCCCAGCAGTGCAACGGGGCCAGCAGTGGTGGAGCGCGCAACTATATCCCGCTTGCAGTGTGGCCGTCATCGGCGGATCACCGGCTGCCGAGCGGGTTGTGTTTTTTATAGGGTTTTTTGGGTATGAAACAGCCGCCGCGGTCCAGGGACACGATGTGCCCCTCTGGCCGGCGGCAGCGCAAGAATCATCATCAAGGGGAAAAAGCGTCGTGGAGTTGTCATTTTTCGAAATTATGAAACATGCCGGGTTGATGGGCCATCTGGTCATGATCGTTCTGCTCATCTTCTCGGTTCTTTCATGGTCCATCGTCATCATGAAATTTCTCTCTTTCAGAAAGGCGCGTGTCGCTTCCCTGGATTTTCTCGACGCCTTCTGGGACAGCAAAACGTTGCACGATGCCTATGAGGCAGCCAGGGAGTTCCCGCTCAGCCCTGAAGCGACGGTGTTTGTTGCCGGCTACAATGAACTGAAGAAGATCAGCGCCGCACGGACCAGCGGGCAGGCGCAGGCCACGCTGGAGATGCAACTGGCGACCATGGACAACCTTAAACGGGCGGTGCGCAAGGCGCAGCTGCTCGAATCCGACCGATTGACCAATTCGATCCCCTTCCTTGCCACCACCGGCAGCGCCACACCGTTCATCGGTCTGTTCGGCACGGTATGGGGTATCATGACCTCCTTCCAAAGTATCGGCGAGCGCGGTTCGGCCTCGTTGGCAGTGGTCGCGCCGGGCATCTCGGAGGCGTTGATCGCCACCGCCGCCGGTCTTGCCGCCGCCATCCCGGCGGTTATCTTCTACAATTATTTCTCCAACCGGGTGGCCGAGTTCGATTCCAACGTGGAAAGTTTCAGCACCGATTTCATCAATTTGATCGAACGGGATATCCTCGCCAGGACGTGATGCATGGGACCGATAGGCAACAGTAAGGGAAAGCGGCAACTGGTCGCCGATATCAACGTGACGCCGCTGGTGGACGTCATGCTGGTGCTGCTGATCATTTTCATGGTCACCGCCCCGATGATGACCCAGGGATTGGAGGTCGATCTGCCGGAGGCGACCACCAAGGCGCTCCCGCAGCAGGAAGAACCCCTGGTGGTGACCATCAGCAAAGAGGGTGATGTGTACCTTAAGAAGGAGAAGGTCTCCTCCACGGTTTTACAGCAGCAGTTGCGAGCCATGCCCCCGGAAGTGAAGAAGGAGGGGATCTATCTCCGTGCCGACAAGAATGTTCCCTATGGGGTGGTGACCTTGACCATGGCCGACATCCAGGCCGCCGGCTTCGACAAACTGGGCATGATCACGGTGCCGGCGGAAAAAGGTAAGCAATAGGAACTGGTTGGACATCCGTGCAGCACACTGAGATCGAATATTATCTTCAGCAGCAGCAGGCCGACCAGCGCTGGCTGCTGGCCGTGTCGCTGGCGTTGTGCGTGCACGCCGCCGCCGTGCTGACCATTTATTTAATGCCTTCGCTATTCACCGCCAAACCGGTCGTTGAGGAGGTGGTTTCTGTCAGTCTGGTGGCCTTGCCCGAGCCCGGCGGCGCGGCAGCTCCTCCTGTAGCCCCCGCCAGCCCCGGTAAGTCCGGCGCCGAGCAGGTGGCGCCACCCCCACCGCCTCCCCCGCCGCCGAAACCGGCCACCCCGCCTGAACCGGTCGCTCCGCCAGAAGTTGTTGCTCCGCCGGAACCACCTCCGCCTCCACCCAAGGAAAAGGTGGCCGTCCAGCCTGAACCGGTTGTCCCCGAGCCTGTGGCGATGAAAGATCCGATCTCGTTGGCACCCGACAAGCGCAAGGTGAAGAAGGTCCAGGATACCAGGCTGGAGGAGGAAAAGGTCCGCGAGCGCGAGGCCGAACAGCGCAAACTGGAGGAGCGGGAGCTGCAGAAAAAGATCGAGGAACGCAAACGGGAAGCAGATCTCCGCAAACAGCAGGAACGCGAACTCGAAAAGAAGATTGAGGAGCGCAAACGCGAGGCGGAACGCCAGGCAGCCCAACGGCGCGAGGAGGAACGGCAGAAGGCGATCGCCCAGGCCCGCCTGGAGCAGATCCGCGCCGAGAATGAAGCCCGGGCCGCCGCCGCCGAGGCCCGCGAACTGGCGAACCAGGCCAACGCCGCAGCCCAAGCCGCCGCGGCGGTCCGCGCCGATGCCAACCGGAGGTCGCAGGCGATGCAGAGTGCGGTCACCGGCGGTGCCACCGGCCGGCAACAGGCCCAATCAATCGTCGAGCAGACCTACTGGGGCGCGGTGGCGCAACGGGTCAAGAGCTTCTGGGTGCTGCCGGAAATGCGCAAATGGGATGCCGGGCTGCTGGCGCAGGTGGTCATCACCATCAACAAGAACGGCGAGGTCACCAACATTCAGTTCGACCAGCGGTCCAAGGACCCTCATTTTGATCAACTGGTTGAAAAAACCATCCGCAGCGCCGCACCCATGCCTCGTTTCCCGGCCCTGATGCAGCAGGAGACCACCGAGGTCGGCTTCAAATTCAGGCCGGGTGAGCTTGGCAACATGTGAGAGATCGTGTATATACAAACCATTTGGCTTGATGCCTCTATCGATCCTTCGACACTCAAATTCTGACGAACGGTTATGAAACGAACAAACTGCCTCGCGGCAATGATGGTTCTGGCCTTCTGTTTCCTGGTCTTCTCTCCGGCTAGGGAGGTAAGGGCGGAACGTGCCTATTTTGATATCACCGCCTCCGATATGCGCAAAATCATGGTCGCGGTGCCCAATTTCAGCGGCGACCAGGGAACGGCGGTGGCGCAACTGCTCGCCAAAGGTTTCGCCTTGCACGGCTTCATCAGCGTCATCGACTCGAGCCGGTATGGCGGCGCCAAGAATGCCGACTGGAAGGGATTGGGAGCGGATTATGTGGTCATCGGTCAGGTGGGCGCCGACCCGGCCGGCATGATGGTCGAAGGCCAGATCCTTGACGTCGCCAGCGACAAGGTCCTCGCCGGCCGGCGTTACAAGGGTGCCGCTGCCCAGATGGAGGACATGACCTTGCGACTCTGCGATGCCCTGATCGAGGATTTCACCGGCGAAGCGGGCGTTGCCAGGACCCGCATGGCCTTCGTTTCCGACGCCACCGGCCGCAAGGAAGTCTATGTTACCGATATCTTGGGCCGTAATACTCGCCAGATCACCAGCCATCGGGCTCTGTGCGTGTCACCCCGTTTCACCCCGGACGGCAACTTCCTGGCCTACTCAACCTACCATCGTGGCAATCAGGATCTCTACATCACCGATCTGCGGCAGAAAGCGACCACCACCAGCCTGTCACGCCGGAAAGGCTTGAATCTTGCCCCGGCCTTTGCCCCGGATGGCCGCACCATGGTGGTCACCCTTAGCCAGAACGGCAACCCGGATCTCTATCTCATGGATCGTCAGGGCCAGATTATCAGGCAGTTGACCTCTGGAGCCGGCATTAACGTTTCGGCATCCTTTTCTCCGGACGGTCAGTCCATCGCCTTTGTTTCCGATCGAAGCGGCAAGCCCAACGTCTACGTCATGGGCTTGGGTGGCGGTCAGGCAAAGCGGCTGACCTTCAAGCATTCCGAAAACAGCGAGCCGGCCTGGTCACCCAAGGGTGACGAAATCGCCTTCACCGGCCTGCAGGGGGGATCGTATCAGTTGTTCGTCATGGATCGCAACGGCGGCAATGTACGTCAATTGAGTTCCGGAGGCGGCAGTTTTGAATCGCCGACCTGGGCACCCGATGGCAGAATGATTGCCGTCGCCCGCAAAAGCGGCAGCCGGTCTGAACTCTGCGTGGTCAGCAAAACCGGCAAGGATGTTCGGGCTCTTTTCACCATGAAAGGGAGCCAGTCCTATCCGCAGTGGTCCGGCCGACTGCCTTGACGGGAAGATCGGGTCGGAGACGGCATCCACTGCGCCAGTTTGTCTTGGGGTCGATTTCTTGAAGTTATTTGAGGGAAAGGGAGTGTGAGTATGATGATCAGAACTGTCCGACAGATCGCGATCGCCGGTTGTTCCATATTGGTGTTGACTCAGTGCGCCACCCAGGACGAAGTGCAGAATTTGCAGTATCAGCTCCGGGCGGTCAACCAGAAGGTCGAGGACGTCAAATCGAACACCGTTGGTCAAATGCAGAAACGGCAGGCAAGTTCAGTCAGCAAGCTGGACCAGGTGGAAGACGAGACCTTGCGGATCAAGTCCAGCGTTGAGGAAAACATTGCCCAGAACAATCAATTCCGGGATCAGATCAATCAAAATTTTTCTAAACTGCAAACGTCTGTCGATACGGTAAAAAGTGACCACGGCGCGAAAATTGCCGAACTGAATCAAAAGGTTGCCGTGCTCGAAGAAAAACTGGCCCTGGTCAGTGAAAATTTCAGCAAGGTGCAGCAGGAGCGGATTGCCGAGGCCGAGAAGCGGGCCGACGAGGAGGCAGCCGCAGCCGCCGCAGCGATCGCCGAGAAGACACAGGGTGCCAAGCCGGTCGAGGATATGACGGTCGCCGAGCTCAAAGCTCATGCGGCCGATCTCGACGTCGATCTGACCGGCGCC
>JAUWAH010000239.1 GCA_030602145.1 Desulfobulbus sp. | reverse complement strand
GACCTGGTCCTGCTGGACCAGGTCGGGCGGATTGCTCCGGAATTTGGCTAAAGCCTCGACGCCATTGCGGGCGGAATCAACCACATATCCCTCTTCCTCGAACTCCTCACGGTAGAGCAGCTGAATGCTCTCCTCGTCATCCACCAGCAGAATGCGTTTTTTTTCCATGGTTCCCTCCTACAGGTCCACCTCGCGAAGATATCGGCAGGTTTCCTCCGGCGGCATGGGATTGATGTAGAATCCCGTCCCCCATTCGAATCCGGCGATGGAGGTCAGTTTGGGCACAATCTCGAAATGCCAGTGGTAGTGTTCCAGCGGACCGGAACGCAGCGGCTGGGTGTGGAGCACAAAGTTATAGGGAACATTGGGGATGCAGGCGTCGAGCCGCCGCAGGGTTTCGGAAAATATCTCGGCCAGTCCGATCAGGGACGCATCATCCTGCTCGATATAGGACGAGTGGTGACGTTTGGGCAGGATCCACATCTCGAAGGGCGAACGCGGCGCAAAGGGCGTCAGGGTGACGAACTGGTTGTTCTCGCAGACCAACCGTACCTTCTGCTGCATCTCCTGGCGGATGATATCGCAAAAAATGCAGCGGTCCTTGTACTTGAAGTAGGACAGGCTGCCATCGAGTTCGGAAGTGACCATGCGCGGCAGGATCGGCAGAGCCACCAACTGGGAATGGGAGTGTTCCAGCGACGCCCCGGCCGCCTTGCCGAAGTTCTTGAACACCACCACATAGTTGAAGCGGGGATCCTTGGCCAGGTCGCGGATGCGGTCGCGGAAGGCGAAGAAGGTGAGCAGCATCTCCTGCGGTGGCAGGTGGGAAAAACGATCGTGGTGGTTGGGGCTCTCGACGATCACCTCATGGGCGCCGATGCCATTCATCCGATCGTAAAGCCCTTCCCCCTGCTTGTCGAGATCGCCCTCGATGATCAGGGCCGGGTACTTGTTGGGCACAACACGCAATTTCCAGCCCGGGGTGTTGGGATGCCCCCATTCCCGACCGTAGACCAGCACCTCGTCGGGGGTGGTTTTTTCGTTGCCAGGGCAGAGCGGGCAGAAGCCGCCCTTGACCTTGTACTCCTCAACCAGAAAATCGGTGGGCCGCTTGCCGCGCTCCTGGGCGATGATGATCCAGCGGCCGAGAATCGGATCCTTTCGTAATTCAGGCATGCGATCGCCTACCGCCCCTGCTCTTTTTCCCGCTGTTCCTGACGGGATTTGCAGTCAATGCAGTATTTGGCCACGGGCCTGGCCTGCAACCGCTTGACGGCAATGTCACACCCGCAGCCTGCGCAGATGCCATAGGTCCCGTCCTCGATCCTGGCCAATGCCTCTTCCACCTTGTCCATCAGCTTGCGCTCCCGCCCGCGAATGCGCAGTTCAAAGCTCCGATCCGACTCCATGCTTGCCCGGTCATTGGGGTCCGGGATATTGCCGGAATAGGTGGTCATCTCGTTGAGGGTCTGCTCGACGTCGGAACTGATCTCAGCCTTCATTTCTTCAAGTTGCTCTTTAAAACGCAGCAAATCCTGTTCATCCATCTTCATTCTCCAGCAAAAGGGGGCTCATGATCCTTTCCACTATAGCATGCTCAGGACGGTCTGACAAACTGTCCGCTTTTGCCGCCGCTCTTGCGAAGTAGGCGGATGTCGGAAATGACCATGGTTTTATCGACGGCTTTGCACATATCGTACACGGTGAGGGCCGCCACCGTCACTGCGGTCAGCGCCTCCATCTCCACCCCGGTCCGCCCGGTGATGGTCACCGTGGCCTCTATATGGATGGCGCACTGGCCATCGTCGAAGGAAAAGGCAAGATCAGCGCCGGTGATGGCCAGGGGATGGCAGAGAGGAATCAGTTGATCGACCCGTTTGGCGGCCATGATGCCGGCGAGACGGGCCACGCCGAGAACGTCCCCTTTCGCCACCGTGCCCTGGCGGATCATGTCATAGGCTTTGCGGGTCATGGAGATCGTGCCGGCCGCCGTTGCCTGGCGGGCTGTCTCCTCCTTGCCGGCGACGTTGACCATCCGGGCATGGCCGCTGGCGTCGAAATGGGTCAGCTCATCAGGCATTGGCCACCTTTTCCTGGTCGCCGCCTTTCTTCTTCTGCTTGCCGAGGTGCCCATGGAAGAGCCGGGCAAAAAAACCTTCTTCCTCCTGCTCCTTGTCAAGACCCTCGAATTCGCGGAGCAGTTCCTTCTGCTCCTTGCTCAGCCGGGTCGGGGTTTGCACCTGCACCTCGACCACCATGTCGCCCCGGCCGCCCCCCCGCAGACTGGGCACGCCCTCGCCGCGCAGGGTGAACCGTTCCCCGGACTGGGTACCGGAGGGAATTTTCAGCTTGGCGGTACCGTGCACCGTGGGCACATCGGCCTCGCACCCCAGGGCGGCCCGCACCATGGAAACCGGCAGACGCAGATAGATGGTCTGGCCGTCGCGCTGAAAATGCTCATGTTCATCGACATGGATGACCACATAGAGATCTCCGGAAGGGCCGCCGCGCCGGCCGCCCTCACCTTCCCCGGACAAGCGCATCCGGGAACCGGTGTCCACGCCGGCCGGAATGCGGATGCTCACCTTCTTGCTACGGTTGATCAATCCCTCGCCTTGGCAATCGTTGCAGGGATCGGTGATCACCTGTCCGGCCCCGCTGCATCGGGGACAGGTGGTGGAGACCTGGAAAAAACCCTGGGAGCGGACCACCTGACCCCGTCCCTGACAGGTCGGACAGGTCTGCGGTTTATGGCCGGGCCGGGCGCCCGACCCTTCGCAGGTCCAGCAGGTTTCCCGTTTGGTGATCTCGACCTGTCGGCTGACGCCGTGCACCGCTTCCATGAAGGAAATTCGGATGTCATAGCGCAGGTCTTCGCCCTGAACGGGTGCGTTGGGGTCGCGTCGCCGCGTCCGGCCACCGCCGAACCCGAACAGGTCGCCGAACAGATCGTTGATGTGCGAAAAAATATCCTCGCTGTTGCCCGGACCGCTGTAGCCGCTGTTGCGGAGTCCCTCTTTGCCGTAGGCATCGTAAATGCGTCGTTTTTGCAGGTCACTCAGGACTTCGTAGGCTTCGGCGGCCTCCTTGAATTTCTCTTCCGCCTCGGCGTCGCCCTGATTGCGGTCGGGATGATATTTCATCGCCAGTTTGCGGTAGGCCTTTTTGATGGCATCGGCCGACGCATCCTTATTGACGCCGAGAATTTCGTAATAACTGTTGCTCATGGTCGGTCTCTATCCGCTGGGGCTATTCGTCTCCTCTGGTTTCATCGTCGGCGCCCGGCTCCTCCGCCTTCTCGACCTTCTCAGCCTTGCGCAGCTTCGGGAGTTCCTGGATATTGTCGAAGGTCACCTTGCCGGCGGCAATTTCCCGCAGGGTCATGACGATCTCCTTGTTCTTTCCGGATACGAGAAAGGGTTCGCCTTTGCGGTGCTGGCGAATGCGCTCGACAGCCAGGTGGATCAGAGAAAAACGGTTATCGTCGCCCACTTTATCCAGGCAATCTTCTACGGTGATACGGGCCATGTTGTCTGCCTCCATGGAATAAAAATCCCGGAGCGATGTGTCTCCGGGAATATGGAACAAACGTTTGCGGCCGGCACGCTGCAGCCATGCTGCTGCCCGCCTGTCCTGCCGCCAAACGGTTTTGTAATAATCACGATCCGGGATTTGACAAGATCCGGTGATGATGGATCCCGTGGTTTTACCCGGCAAAGGGGTTGCGCAGCAGAAGGGTTTGCTCGCGATCGGGGCCCACGGAAACGATGGCCGGGGATACACCGGTCAGGTCCTCCAGGCGCTTGAGATAGGACCGGGCCTGGACGGGCAGGTCCTCATAGGAGCGGATGTCGTCAAGTTCCTCCGACCATCCGGCCATTTCCTCGTACACAGGCACGGCCATCCTCGCCTTGCGGATGTTGTCCGGCATGTACCGGTACTCCTCGCCGTCCACCTGGTAGCTAGTGGCTATTTTCAAGGTGGGCAAGCCGGAGAGCACATCGAGTTTGGTGACGGCGAATCCGGTCAGACCGTTCAAGCGGACGGCATCGTTGGCCACGACAGCATCGAACCAGCCGCAGCGGCGACGGCGGCCGGTGGTGGCCCCGTATTCGTGGCCCTTCTGCTGCAAGGCATCGCCGACCGCATCGCCCTCGGGCAACTCGGTGGGAAAGGGTCCCTCGCCGACCCGGGTGGTATACGCCTTGAGAATGCCGATAACCTCGTCGATATGGCCGGGTCCGAACCCGGAACCGATGCAGGCATTACCGGCGATGGTGTTGGATGAGGTGACGAAGGGATAGGTGCCGTGATCGATGTCCAGATGGGTGCCCTGCGCCCCTTCGAAGAGGATGTTTTTCCCCTCTTTGCGGGCCTGATCCAGGACCACGGACACATTGCCGATATAGGGGGCCAGTCGGGCGGCATAGCCAGCGAACTGATCGACGATGGCGGCGAAATCCACCGGCTCGGCGTTGAACTGCCGGGTGAGAAGAAAATTCTTTTCCTCCACCGCGACCTGAAGCCTGTCGATGAACAACTCCCGGTCCAGCAGGTCGCCGACCTTGACGCCAACCCGACCCACCTTGTCCATGTAGCAGGGACCGATGCCCCGGCCGGTGGTGCCGATCTTCTTGCCCTTGGCCAGAGCATTCTCCCGGGCCACGTCCAGACCCTGATGATACGGCATGATCAGGTGGGCGTTGCTGCTGATCAGGAGTTGCTTCGGGGTGACGACCAAACCCTTTTCGGCCAGGCCATCCAATTCCTTGAGCAGCACACCGGGGTCGATGATGACGCCGTTGCCGATGACGCAGGTCTTGTGTTCGTAGAGGATGCCGGAGGGAATGATATGGAAGATGTACTTCTTGCCATCCACAACCAGCGTGTGACCGGCATTGTTTCC
>JAUWAH010000450.1 GCA_030602145.1 Desulfobulbus sp. | reverse complement strand
GCCGCAGCGGGGACCCGAACTTAACCAGCGCAGGTCGTTGCAGATTTTGGAGATCTGGACCGCGGCCCGCTTGAGCGAGGCCGACATCTGCACAAAGGCGTCGGCATTTTGGGTGGCTTCGATCAGGTTGTTGGCCCGACGAAGGGCAAAGCCGCTTACCTCGGCCAGCTTCCTGGTCACCAGGTCGGCATAACCTGGCGGACTGTTGATGCCGGTGCCGATGGCGGTGGCCCCCATGTTGATGTCCAGCAGTTCGTCCGCGCCCCGTTCCACGGCCTGGATGGCGCTGGCGATCATCACCGCGTAGGCGCTGAATTCCTGGCCGAGCGTCATGGGGACCGCGTCCTGGTTCTCGGTCCGGCCCATCTTGAGGACATCCTTGAACTCCTCGGCTTTGCCCTCCAAGGCTGTTTGCAACTCGCGCATCGCCCGAACCAGGTTGCGGCCGGAGAGGAGCACGGCCAGCTTGATCGCCGTGGGGTAGGCGTCGTTGGTCGACTGGGAGCAGTTGACATGGTCGTTGGGATGGAGATGGGCATAGTCGCCCTTCTGAAAGCCCATCAGTTCCAAACCGCGGTTGGCAATCACCTCGTTGGCGTTCATGTTGGTGGAGGTACCGGCTCCGCCCTGGAACATGTCGACGGTGAACTGGTCGTGCAGCCGACCCTTGAGCAGTTCGTCGCAGGCATCGCAGATCGCCCACATCTTGGCATCGTCCAGCCGGTCCAGCTCGTGGTTGGCCTGGGCCGCCGCCTTCTTCACCATGGCCAACCCCTCGATCAGATGCTCGAAGTTGCGGACGAAAACTCCCGAGATGGCGAAGTTTTCCATGGCCCGCAGCGTTTGCACCCCATAGTAGGCCTGGTTGGAGATTTCACGCTGCCCCAGCGAGTCGCGCTCCAGGCGGAAGCCGCTGATCTGTTCCGGCTCCTGCCTGTTCTGGAAGAGCCGCTCGGAGATGAGCCGCATCCTGCGGTTCACATTGACCGCCACCCGGGAGACAATCCGGTAATACACCTCGGGATGTCGATCGCGGTAGGCGGCGAGTTCGTCCTTGGAGATCTGCCAGATGGTCGCCCCGTTGCGGCTGTAGGCGCCATTGGCATGGGCGTCGTCGTCGAGCAGCAGGCCTTCGCTGAGCAGGGAACCCTCCATCATGGTGGCCAGATGGCGGGAGGAGCCGTGCAGGCCACGGACGATCTCCACCTCCCCCTCCAGGAGAATGCCGGCCCATTGCCGGGGAGTCGACTCCTGGAAGAGCCATTCATTGGGGCCGTAGGACTGTGCCCGGCCTTCGGCAAAAAAAGCGGTGAGATCCTCGACGCCGATGCCGGAAACCATGGCGGCTTGTTCGATGGCTTTTGTTTCAATCTGCATAAGGTTGTTCCTTGGCATAGTGCGGCAAAAAATGGAAGGGTGCGTCGTCCTCTCCGTCATTCACCGGTGTTCGCGAGAGGTTAAAACGGTCATCCGGCCGACGTATGGATGGGCAGCCTGTGGTGAGTGGTGCTGAACTGGAAGACCGGCGATGGGGGCCAGGTGGCTGCTCCCATCGACTTGTTTGGATTTCCGATGCACTCTTCACAAGACGAGGAATGGGTACCGGGTTTTTATCTTCTTCTTCCGCCACCGCCACTGAAGCTTTGCTGTCGTTGGGGACGGCTGGGTTGGCTGAATTGGCGGCCACCGCCTGAAGGTGCCTGCATCTGCCGGTCAAAGCTGCGCCGGTTATCGCTCATCTGATTGCCGCGTGAACGGGCCTGAGCTTGTCGATCCAAATCGTGGGTATTGGCCCGGAACTGGCTGTCGCGGGTTGATTGCTGGCCACGTGAGCGATCGAACTGGGCGGCATCGGCTCGCCGCTGCTCGACCTGGGGCCGACTGGTCTGGGTGGCGCTGGCCCGCTGTTGGGCCTGGCTCTGCGCGGTGCTTCTGGCTTCCTGCCGGTCGACCGACTGCCAGCCATTGCCGGTGTTGGCACTCCAGTTGCCATTGTTGTCACGGCGATACACATTGCCGTCCTTGCCGGCATAGACGTTGCCGCCCCTGCCCTTGACCACCGCACCTTCGCCCCTGGCGGTGTCCCAGGCCACGGCACCGGTCCCCCGGTTGGTCTTCACGCCGGCGGCGGAGCCATAATCGCCGCTCCGGTAGCCGCCACGCACGGCGGTGCCGGTGCTCGGATTGTAGCCGGCAAACCGCCCGGCCGAACCATAGGCGGTGTCAACCCGAGCACCGCCTGCCCGGGCGCCGGTATAGGGGTTGTAGGCCCGACCCCAGGCTGCGCTGCCTCCGGGTCCGTAGGCATAACCGCCGCGGGCATAGGTGCCGGTGGCGGGATTGTAGGCGACGGCCCTGCCAGCCCCGCCGTAGGGACCGTAGGCATACCGGGCCCCGCCGTAATAACCGCCATAGGCATAGTTGTAGCGGGCCCCCCAGCCATAGGAATAGGGAACCGGGTAATGGTAATGATCATCCCAATAGTCGTTGAGCAGGGCGCCGACCAGCATGCCGGCCCCGAACATCAGCACCCCGTTGGCGGCCACATATTCGCCGCTGTAACCGGCGGTCTGGGCATAGACCACCGTGGTTGGCGTGCTTTCCTGGACGGTGACGTAGGTGACGTTGTGGGCCGGGTGCGAAGCGGGAATGGCATAGATGGCCGCCGGTACGTTGGTGCAGTAGGCCCAGGGACCGTTGGGGGAATTGCTGGTGTACCAGACACCTGC
>JAUWAH010000179.1 GCA_030602145.1 Desulfobulbus sp. | reverse complement strand
CTCCAAACCCGCAATCTGGGCGACCGTCCCGCCCGGTTCGACGTTATTGGTGTTCTGCTCGACCGGAATGATCAAACAAGACGGATTGACCATATGAAAAACGCCTTTGATTTCGCTTTGTAAGGAGGTGCCATGGAGAAGGCGACCTGCATTGGAAACCCGCCGCTGGCCCTGACCATGGGCTGCCCGGCCGGAATCGGGCCGGAACTGGTCATCCGGTTGTTCTGTTCCGCCGGATCATCAGGCAGCGGCAATTGGGTGGTTGTCGGTGATATCCGGGTGCTCCGCCAGGCAGCCGAACAGCTTGGCTGCACGCCGACCATCATTCCCTGGCAGCCGGGCATGCCGGTGGCTGAAGGCACCCTGCCGGTGGTGCAGGTGGAGGAGGTTCGGACTGAGCCGATCCGCTGGGGCCAACCCGACCAAAGGACCGGCAGGATGATGGGCCAGGCCATCGAGCGGGCAGTGGAGCTGGTTCGTGACGGCCGGTGCAGCGCGATTGTCACCTGTCCGATCAGTAAGAAAAGTCTCCAGGCTGCCGGTTATGCCTACCCCGGTCACACCGAAATGCTTGCCGCCCTCACCGGGACCCCCAAGGTACGGATGATGATGGCCGGGCCACGGCTCAAGGTTGTGCTGGTCACCATCCACGAACCGCTCCGGCGGGTCGCCGACCTGCTCACCATCGAGGAGATCGTCGACTGTATCCGCATGACCCGGGCCTCCCTGCAGCACGATTTCGCCTTGGCCAGACCCCGCATCGCCGTGGCCGGTTTGAATCCCCACGGCGGCGAAGATGGCTTGTTCGGGGACGAGGAGGCGCGCCTCATCGCCCCTGCGGTCTCGGCCTTCCCAGCCGGCGAAGTGACCGGACCATGGCCACCTGACACGGTGTTTCACAAGGCGGCAGCCGGCCGGTATGACGCGGTCATCGCCATGTACCATGACCAGGGGTTGATCCCTTTCAAGCTCCTTCATTTCCAGGACGGGGTCAATGTCACCCTCGGCTTGCCGCTGGTCCGCACTTCGGTCGATCACGGCACGGCCTATGACATCGCCGGCACAAACCAGGCCGATCCTGCCAGCCTGATCGCCGCCCTGAACCTGGCCACAACCATTGTCGCCAACCGGGCACGAGGAGGTGCGGCATGCGGCCGGGAATGCTGATCGCCTTCGAAGGCATCGATGGCACGGGCAAGTCGACCCAGGTGCCGCTTCTTGGAGGCCACCTGCGGGGGCTCGGTTATGATGTGGTCGAAACCAGGGAGCCGACCGACGGACCGCATGGGCGCCGCATCCGCGAACTGTACCGTCATCGAAACCAGGTGACGCCGGCTGAGGAACTGGAACTCTTTCTTCTGGACCGCCGTCAGCATGTTGACGAATGCATTCAGCCAGCCCTGGAACGCGGGGCCATCGTGCTCACCGATCGCTACTACTTTTCCACCGCCGCTTACCAGGGGGCTGCCGGCTGTGATCCCGCCGCCATTTTCGCCCGCCATGACTTTGCCCCGGAACCCGACCTGGTGGTGTTGTTGACCCTGTCGGCAGCGGAAAGTGTCAGGCGGATTTGCAGCCTGCGCGGCGAGACCCTCAACGATTTCGAACAGGAGGAACAACTGGAAAAAGTAGCGGGCCTCTTTGCATCCTTTCGCCACAACTGTATAGTACGCATCCATGCCGCCCTGCCGGTTGCCGAGGTCCATGCCTCGATCCGCGAGGCGGTTTGCCGACGGCTTGTACACAAAGGTCTGCGATGTTCCGGCTAACTTGTTTTGCTTCCTTTCAATGGCTGGCCCTGCTGGTCGGCCTGCTCTCCATGCTCTGCGCATGTCAGCCGAAATCCGCTGCCGTCAAAAAAGCCGCAACTCCCGATGCGGCCGAGGCGGACTACGCCTGTTCGTATGCCTATTTCCTCTGGGGCCGGCATGCGGAGCTGCTCCTTCGTTTCGAGGAAGCGCTGGAATTCTACCAGAAGGCGCTGATCTGTGACGAGCAGGCCGAATTCATCAGCGAGAAGGTACCGATCCTCCTGTTGCGGCTCGAACGGACCGATGAGGCCGCCCTCTGGCTGCGCGATTACCTCGCCGCCAATCCTGACAGGACGGGGATGCGCATGCTCTACGCCAAGGTGCTGCTGCGCCAGAAGAAAAGCACCGAGGCCATGCATGAGTACCAACTGATTAGCGACCGCCATCCCGACGACCCCGCCATCCTCCTCCTGCTTGCAGAAATGTACATGGGAGCTGATCTGCCGGACAAGGCCAGGCCGCTCTTGGAAGGGGTGCTTGCCCAGGAGCCTGCCTCTTACCCGGCCCTCATCCTCATGGCCCGCCTTCAGCAGATGGAAGGCGAAATCGATCTGGCGGCTGAGACGTATAGCAGCGCCCTGGAACGCAGCTGGTCCGTCGAATTGCAGATGGAGTTGGCAGAGTTGTTCGTCAAGAGCGAGCGATACGATGAAGCCGAGGGGCTGTACAAAAACCTGGTGGAGCGTGACGAACAAGATGAGGTCGCCCGGGTGGCCTTGATCCATGTCTATCTGCTTCAGCAAAAAGACGGCCAAGCACTGACCGAGTTGAACCGGCTCAAAACCTATGCCGAGCAGCCCCGCCGGGTCGACCTCACCATCGCCCGCCTTTATGCCCGACAACAACAGTACGACAAGGCTATAGCCATTGTTGAGAAAATCCTGGAAAAGGAGGACCTGTCCGAGGCGCGCTACCTGCTCGCCGTGCTGTTCGTCCAGCAGCAGAAATATGGACGCGCCCTGAGACAGGTGCGGATGATCGACCGCAAGGCCCCCGAGTACCCGGAAGCCCTCTTTCTCCGGATACGCATCCTCAGGGAACAGAACAAGCTCGACGAGGCACGCTTGATTCTGGAGCAGCACATCGATAGCGGCGAACTGCGCAGGGCCGAGATGTACATCATGCTGGCCGCCCTTTACCAGATGGAAGGACGTGACGATCTGAGCAGGAAGGTCCTCCTCCAAGGCTTGGAGGTTTTTCCCGATGATGAAAACCTGCTCTACGAATACGGCCTGCTGCTCGAGGACAGCGGCGAGCATTCGACCGCCCTGGCCATCATGCAGAAGATCATCGCCCTCAAGCCCGACAACGCCGCGGCCCTGAATTTCGTCGGCTACAGTTGGGCCGACAAGAAGATCAACCTGGATCAGGCGCTGGAATACATCCAGCGGGCCATCGAACTCAAGCCCGACGACGGCTATATCCGCGACAGCCTGGGCTGGGTTTACTATCGGCTCGGCAAGCTCGATCAGGCGATCAAGGAGCTGGAGACCGCGGTCAAGCTCTCACCCGAGGATAGTGCCATTCTGGAGCACCTCGGCGATGTCTACCTGGAAAAGGGTCGGGTGCGGGATGCCCTCAATACCTATAAAAAGGCATTGAAGTTCTCCACCGGAGACGAGAAGGAAAAGAACAGGATTCAGGAAAAAATTCGGATACTGGAAAGGCAGAAACCCCATTGAGACCCATGGTTCAATGCACATGGCCGGTGGCCTGGCTGCTGTGCTGGCTGCTGCTTCTGACCGGTTGTGCGCCTAAACAACCGAAGACTCTGCCGTTGACCTCGGCCGAGGATCAGGAGGCGGCAGCCCTCTGGTCCACCTTCACCGGGGCGGACAGGCCGGAGGCTATGGATGCCGACATCCGCCTGGGCTGGGACCTGCTCGGCAGCAAAGGGACCGTCCAGGCCTCCGTCCAAGTGCAGCAGCCCGGGCTGCTCCGCTTCGCCGCCAACGATCCCTTGGGACGCGCACTGATTCTGGCCGTGGCCGACAGCACGTCCTTCCTCATGATCGACAATCGGATCGGGCATGTGTATCAGGGGAATATCCCCTCGACCTTCTGGCACACCTACGTTCCTGCGACGGTGGCGGTCGAGGATCTGCTGCCCTTGCTGGGCGGTTTTCTCCCCGAGGGCCAGGGGCTTGATGCCTGGCCGTCCCTGGACGAGGCGAAGGGGGGATTCTGGTATCGATGGCGGGATCAGCGGGCGGTGGATCACCGTGTCCTCCTGGACAGGCAAACCGGGACGATGCAGCGGCATCTCCTCTTCGATGGCACCGGAGATTTGCTGGTCGTGCTCGACTATGACGACTACGGGCAGGAAAATACGGACGGTTTTGGTTGGCCCCGGTCGGTCCGCATAACCGGCAAGGCAGTGACCGGCACCCTGACCGTCCGGGTCGAACAGATGTACTCCCACTCTCCCCAGACGGCGACGTCGTTCCGGTTGACGCCGCCGCCCCATTTCACCGTGGAACAGGTGCCCTGAAGACTATTTTTTCACCGTGTTGACGATGAGCACGAACAGGTTGTCCTCCTTGAAGAAAACCTGCTGCAAGTCGTAGCTGCGATTGGGCTCCAATTCGACCACCACCCGAACCCTCTCCGGTTTCTTCGTTCTCGTTGTGCGGATCGCTTTGACGAATTTGCCGTCGGTTTTGATCAGATTTTTGGTGGTATCGACCAGTTTGGTGTTGTTGAAATCACAGATGACCCTGGGGGTTCCCTCCTCGACGCCATGGACGGCGGGGGGGTGGAAGCCGTTGAGCTTGAACAGAACCATTTCCCCTTTGGGTGAAGAAGCATCAAATTTCACATATTCGAGTTGCGGGTTCTCGGCGGGTTTGGCGGCCTCACCCTTGCCCTTGACCGCCGTCTGGGGCGCCTCGGTCTTGGCGGGGACTTTTTGTTCTGCCGCCCCGGGGCGTGGTTCCTGGGGGGCGGCCTCTTCTTTCTTCACCGCCTCCTTCTCCGGGGCCGCCGGCGGTTGAGGCGCCGTTGTCACCGGTTTTGCGGCGGTCTCGACGGCCGCCGGGGCGGCGGGTTGTTCAGCCGGCAGTTCCTGGGCCGCCTGGGGGCGAGGAGTTGGTTCCGGCACGGACGCCGCCGGTGCCGGGGCGGCGACGGCCTGTTCCTCCGCTTTCTGTACGGGAACAGCTCCTTGTTCGGGCTCAGTAGGAGCGGCAGGCGGGGTCGGTTTTGCGGCGGAAGGAACGGCGGCGGGTGCGGCGGTCTCGGTCCGGGTGGGTTGGACGCTGGGCGTGGCGGTTTTTTCCGGTCCGGTGAACTGTACAACCAAAGACGAGGTTTTGTCGTCGAAATGCTGGGTGTAGGTGACGCCCTTCAAGGTGGCGACGTCGAAGACAATGCGGGTTTTGGCCGACTCGCCGCTGTGCATGCCGACCCGGACACGCTTGACGATCGAGCCGTTGGTGGTGGTGAAGGGTTTGATCTCGCGGCTGTGGGTCATGTCGGCGAAATCGAAAACCACCCTGGGGTTTTCGTCTTTCAAAGTGAACACTTTTGGACTATAGGAGCCGTTGAGTTGCAGGACCACCTGTTCGCTGGTCGGCGACAGCACGGCATGTTTGAGCTTCAGCAGCTGCGGTTGCTCCACATTGGCGAGGGCAAGGCCGCAGGTCAGCAGCAGGACAAGCAGGGAACGAGCCACAAGGGAGACAAGCTGTTTCTTCATTGGTCTGTCCGATGATGTGATGGAAGTATCGAGGGAGGGTGCCGGTTTTTCGGCAGCTTTCTTCTTTCTCTAGCAAGAATCGCACCGGGAGCGCGTCGCTCCGAGGTTGGTCAACCGGTATCCGGCAGGTTTTCGAGATCCGGGGTGGCGAGGTCACCGAGTTTCGCCATCCGCCGGAAATGTACCATTCTTTTCCCTCAATATTCCATTGTTCTTTGTCGAGCACGAGGCTTTTTTTCATGACATATTCTCAACCCGTTGATTTGGGGTCGATTCTTCCCCTGG
>JAUWAH010000097.1 GCA_030602145.1 Desulfobulbus sp. | reverse complement strand
CCGCGACACCAGGGCCGGGTTCATGAAGTTGCGACCAACCCCGCCAAAGACCTCCTTGGCGAAGATGACACCGAAACTGATGCCCAGGGCGACCTGCCACAGGGGAATGGTGGCCGGCAGGGTCAGGGGGAAGAGCAGACTGGTGACCAGGAAGGCTTCCGAAACCTCATGGCCGCGCACCAGGTTGAACAGCCCCTCCCAGAAACTGCCCACCACCACGGTGACCAGATAGATGGGCAGGAAGTAGAGGCCACCGTGGATCAGGTTGGCGGTATGGCTGGCCGGATCGCAGCCGAAGCCGAGCCAGGCCATGACCTCGCCCCGCCAGCCCACCGGCAGGGTCAGCCCCATCTGGCGCAGGCCGAGATTGGCCTGGTAGCCGGTATTCCACAGGGCCATGACCACGCAGGGGATCAGGGCGATGATCACCGTGATCATGATCCGCTTGTAGTCGACAGCGTCACGGATGTGGGGCGAGCCGGTGGTGGTGAGGCGGCTGTGAAAGAGGAAGGTGTCGGTGGCCTCGAACAGGGGAAACCAGCGCTCCAGCGGCCCGCCCTTGGCGAACTTCGGGGCCAGGCGGTCAAACAAGCGGCGCAGCGCGTTCATCGGCGAAGCTCCTCGGCGGTCATGGTCGTGCCCATGGCTCAGGCCCCCTCTTCAATGGCGGTCAGCACCCGGCGGAGCATGGGGCCGAATTCGTTCTTGCCCGGGCAGACGAAACTGCACAGGGCCAGATCCTCCTCGATCAGTTCAAGACAGCCGAGTTCGGCGGCCTTCTCGCAGTCGCCGATGGCCAGCGTTTTGAGCAGGGTGGTGGCGATCATGTCCAGGGGCAGCACCCGATCGTAGACCCCCAGGGGATAAATGGCGCGGTGGCCGCCCCAGACGGCGGTCAGGAAGGCAAACCGCTTGCCGGGCCCCAGGGTCGAGGCGAACAGCCGGGTGACGGAGAACCGGTCGCTGCCGGGGGTCAGCCAAGCAAAGAGCGACCGACCGTCACCCTCGAGCAGCACCGACACCTGACGGTGATAGCGACCGAGGAAACCGGTGGCCGATTCGACCGGCCGGCCGTCGAGCACCGAGCCGGACAGCAGGCGCAGATCTGTTTCGCCGGCCAGTTCGCCCTGGCAGAGTTCGGCAAGGGCCGCTCCCTGGCGGGTGGCCAGCAGACCGGGACGAACGGCGCCGGGTCCGCCCAGGGCCACGATCCGTTCCGTCGACAGCCGACCGTGGGTGAAGAGGTGGCCGATGGCGATGACATCCCGGGCGTCGACGTGCCAGACCTGCTTGCCGGCGTGGACCGGATCGATGTAATGGATGTGGGTTGAAGGCAGGCCGGCGGGATGGGGTCCCCGAAAACCCCAGGAGGTGATGCCCTCCAGGTCCGCTCCCGGCAGGATGGCCTCCGGCCGGCTGCACAGATGGATGGGCACCGACAGCAGTGCCCGGAGGACCCGCAGGCCGGTACGGAACCGTTTCGGCGTCCGGTCGATAATCACCAGGGGATCGGCGGCCAGCGGATCGGTGTCGATGGCGGTGACGAACAGCGAAGCCGGGGTGGCGGCGGCGGCAGCCACCTTGCCGAAGGGTCGGGTCCGGAAGGAGCACCACAGACCCGAAGCGAGCAGAATCCGGCGGATGGCGGCACCATCCTTGCTGGCCAGGGCGGCGGCAGCCTCGGGAAAGGTCACTTGGTCGTCGCCATCGAGACGGATCACCACCGCTTCGAAGGCCCGCTTGGCACCCCGGCGGATCGCTTCGACCGCGCCGCACCCGGGCGCGGTCCACTGCACCTCCGGGTTGGCCTTGTCGGTGAACAGCGGCTGGCCCAAACGCACCCGGTCGCCTTCGCTGACCAGCATGGTTGGTTTGAGGCCCGGATAATCGGCACCGACCAGGCCGACCCGATGCACAGGCCGCCCGGCGCGGACCACCTGCTCGGGTTGGCCGGCTATCGGGATATCAAGCCCCTTTTTGATCGTGACGGTCTGCATGTCAGCCCGGAAAACCATTGCTGCGGTAGGTCTGCAACTCCTTGTCGACGAACAGCCCCTCGCAGTGGTCGAAGGCGCGCAACACCTCCAGGGACCGCTCCGGACCGAGGACCATGGCGGCGGTGGCCAGGCCGTCGGCCAGGGCGACGCTGGGCGCGGTCACCGTGGCGCTGGCCAACCGGGCAGGCGAGCGTCCGGAACGCGGATCAATGATGTGATGGTGGCGTAGGTCGGCGGTGAAGGCCTGCATGTAGTCGCCGGAGGTGGCGACGGCCAGCGGCGTGGCAGTGGAAAGAACGGTCATCGGCTCATCGATGCGGGCCCGCGGCTGCCGCACCCCGATCCGCCAGGGCTGCCCGCCGGGTTTACTGCCCGAAACCATGAGATCGCCGCCGGCCTCGACATAGACGTTGCCAAACCCGAGGGACCGCAGGGTGGCGACGCCCTGATCGACAATGTACCCCTTGGCGATGCCGTCCAGGGTGATCCCCATGCCGGGCAGGCCCAGGGCCATGCCATCGCCCCGCCGTTCGAGCCGGCGGTAGTCGACCCGCTGCAGACAGGCCGCCACCTGTTCCTCGTCGGGCAGCGCGTCGCGGCCATAGAGTTGCAGCAGGGGCAGGACGGTGATGTCGAAGGCGCCGTCGGAGGCACGGCTGATGGTCGTGGCTAGGTCGAACACCTCGGCCAGTTCGGCGGACAGGGTCGCCGACTCGCCCTGCCGGTTGAGGGCCGAGAGTTCGCTGGCCGGATCGTGGCGGCTGAAAACGGAGGAGAGGGAGGCGATCCGCTCGAAGGTAGCCTGCGCGGCCCGGTGGCAGCCATCCTGGTCGGGGCCGCAGACGATCAGGTTGATCTCCGTGCCCATCAGCGAGCGGCTTTGCCGAACCACCTGGTCACGGCCGGAGTCCCCGGACAGTCCGAACCGGTAGGCGGCCCCGGCCGCACCGGCCACGGCCAGGATCTGGAGAAAGGTTCTTCGGGTGATGCCGGGCCGCCGGACGCGCTGCTCAATCATCCTCTTTCCTCCGCATGGGCAAGATAGGCGATCGGCAGGCCGCCATGAATGGGCCGCCGATCGCCCCTGATGTGGTATGCGTCAATGTGACTGCTTTTGACGAGAAAGTCAACCCCGTGCAGGGTCAATGCCTCAAACGGCGAAACAGGAACCACGGCGCTGTTTGCGTCCGCCATAACAAGATCATTACACCTTTTTATTCTTTGCTCATGGCTTTAGAAAAATCATGCTCGGCCCTCTATTCCCCCCTATTTTCGCTATAATGCCCGACTAAGTTCGCTATAATGCCCGACTAAGGCCAACTCCTTGAACAAGGATATACAACGACCCCCGACATCGTCTTTCCAGAAAAGGTATCCTTGACCGATGGTATCTATCAATCCTTATCAGGATGATTTCACACCTAATCCATGCCTTTTGCCTCCCAACCTTCACTAGTGAGTTTAACCGTATGGGATTGTTGCGTATTGCCAGCACCGTCAAGCCATTCTTTGATGCTTGGGAAGGCGGTTTGAATTTCTGGGGTCTTTGCCCAATCGGCCAGGTCAACAATCCTATAAAGGTACTTCACTCCAGCCTCTTGGTAGTTGCCAAACTTCATAGGGCCTTCCCATTTGACAATCTTTTCCACTGCACGCTTTGCATAGCAAAGATCACCACGGGTTTCACCATCCTTTGGTTTGCTGAGCGCCCCTTGCCTTTCCCGAAAGAAGCTTTTCCCTTTATCCGATAGAGCATATTGCGTCACTTTGACCGAGCTACCTGTTGGTTGACCCATGAAGGAAACTTGAGGCTTGTCGATCTCGTTTGAAGTGGCAAGCCCTTGCGAAGCCAACGCATTCATTCGATCAAACTTACTGGGAATACCAAATGATGAGCCAATTTGTTTATCCATTTCAGTGACTTCAACAGGCCATGTCTCTGGGTTCAGACAAAGCTCACCCTTCTTGTTCAGGTATGCGTCAATCGCTGCTCCAAAATTCTTCTCATTCGGATCGTCCTTTCCCGAACAAGCACTTAGGAATATGAGAGCGATAGGGGTCAAAAGCAACTTTTTCATAAATCCTCCTTGAAACTTGTCATGAAATTGCTGAAAAATGTGCCCACCTTAACGGGTTAGACAACTCGATATACATCTGGTCCTTCTATCAGAGGTTGGTGGTTGCGTTCATTACTTATTGGATGAGATCGCAGAGATCGGGTCGGATCAGTCGGTGTCGATCAGCGAAAAGAGGTCGGTGTCGAAAGAAGACAAGCAGGTCGTATCGGAGGTCACGGCCGATTCCCGGGCTCGATGGGGCGTTGAAACGGATAAGGAGGCTGCTCCTCTCTCCATACCGGCAGGCTGGCGGCATATTTTCCGTCAAGATCGGTGAAATCGCTTAAGAGCGCTTGTGCACTCTGTACGGTCTTCCGGGTGCTCACCGGACCGGCCCAGAGGACGTACTGTTCATTGTACTCCGACTCGGCGCTGGCCGATTGCGGCGCCATCAGTAGTTCCCCGGTCCAATGATCCACCGCCATGACCTCAAGGGAGGTCTTGGCGCGAAGGATCTCGTTGTTGGCCACAAACCATTCCACGCGGGTGTACACCGTGCCGAAGACATCCACGGTGATGTACACGTCCACCTCCGCCTCCGATGGGGGGACAACGGGAACTCCCTGCAGAAAAAGATAGGTCTGCATCAGCGCGGAGAGGTACTGCAGATCGTTTGAGGTGATCTCCTCCGAATTGTGATACGCGCCCAACCCTTTGTATTCCACACCGGCCTGAACCGTTGCCGCTCCGCCTTCCTGTTCGGCCCGCTTGGTCACCGGGGAGGTCAACAAGGTCTCCGTCGTTTGCGTGGCGCTGGTCGTTGCGGCCCCTGTTGTCGAGGACGAGGACGAGGTGGCCGAGTAACGCGGATAGACCAGGGTCTCGGTCGCCGGGGCAGTTTGGATATAGTCCCCCCGTAGTTGCGAGACAATCGAAAAACGACCGCCGACGATGTTGCCCGCCCCGGTATCACCGATGGCATTAACAAACACATTGACCTTTTTGCCACGGATCGCGGCAAGGTCGATCTTCTTAATCGCCGCCCTCGTGGCGGTGGCAACCAGTTCCTGTTCGACAGCAAACCGCTTGCCGCCGCCATGGCCGGGAATGCCGGTCGACGCGCCGCAACCCGGCAACAGGAAAAGAACAACGGCCAGCGACAGGATGAAGCGAAACGGGATCGGTATGGGGGCGCAAAGGGTTTTCATCGGCTGTATCGGGGAAAAGGGAACGGTTCAGGGTTCGCGCAAGCTTTCGTCCAGCGCTCTGATGATGGGGTAGAGAAAATAGGAAATAACCGAGCGCGTGCCGACCTTGATCTCGGCCTGCACCTTCATTCCCGGGATGAGGCGAAATCCCTCCGGAACGTTCTTGAGCCGGGTGGACAACAGGGATATCCTGGCCCTGTAGATAGCCTCGACAGGCTCCTGTTCTGGTTCTGGTTTCAACAACGCCTTGGGGTCGCCGCGTTGAAAGGCGTTTTCGCTGATCACCCGGACCGAGCCCGGCAGGGTATCATGCCTCTGAAATGGAAAGGCGTCGCATTTGATCCGGACGGAATCGCCGGTGCGGATACGGCCGATATCCTTGGAGGCCACATCGACCTCCGCCTCGAGCAGGCTGCCATGGGGCACCAGGACAATGAACGGTTCGGCCTGCTGAACAATGGAGCCAACCGACCGCTCGGCCAGTTTGAGGACGATGCCCTTTTCCGGAGCGCGCAGGGAGATCAGTTCGTGCAAACGTTCCGCCTTGTGCAGATCTTCCATCACCTTCTGCAGTTCGCTGCGCAGTTGAACCTCCTGCTCCATCAATTCGCCGTTGCGTTCCTCCACAAATCGCTGCCAGTCGGATTCGGCCTGCCTGAGTTCGTTGCGGGTGACCTCCTCCTCTGCTCTCAAACTGTCAATGGCATTGGTCGACTGAAACCTCGCCTTCTGGGCGTCGAGCAGCCGGAGACGGAACTCCTCGTCCTGCTGCGGGCGCTTGGCGGCGGTCCCCTCCACATCGCGCAGCAGTTTGTGCTGCTGTTCATGACCCTGACGCTGCACTGCATTGAGGGCCAGTTTGGACCTGAGGGCGGCAATTTTGTCGTCGGTCATCCGCTTATTCTTCTCCAGGATCAATCGCCGCTGGAGCAGAACCTGTTCCTGGAGCCGGCCATCCTCCCCCTCATCGTGTCGGGCCGCAAAGGGTTTCTTCTCCAACTCGGCCCTGATCCGCCGAATCTG
This sequence comes from Desulfobulbus sp., assembly GCA_030602145.1. Lineage (GTDB taxonomy): Bacteria > Desulfobacterota > Desulfobulbia > Desulfobulbales > Desulfobulbaceae > Desulfobulbus. The sequence goes on along the minus strand of JAUWAH010000097.1, from coordinate 1,641 downwards.
CACATCGAGGGTCAGCTTGTGTTGTTTCAACTGGCTCAGGTCGGCGGTGGCGAAGGTCGGGTCCAGGGTGGCCAGCACCTGATCCTTGTCGACCACTTCGCCCACCTGAACATCGATGGAACGGATCACGGCGGTATTCAAGGACTGGACGACAATGGTCGGCGCATTGGTGATCAATTCCCCCTGGGCGACCACGATCCGGTCAACCTTGAAGACAACCGCGGCCACAACGGTCCCGACGAGGGAGGCAAGGAGAAGGTAGAGGACCCAGCGCACCTTGCCAGGCACCGGCCGTTCCTCGATCTCGACCGCGTCCGGTTGATATTCGAGGAGGTCGTTTGCTTGTTTTGTCGGCTTCATCACAACTCCATCTGTTGCCGCCAGAGCCTTTCGTACAGCGGGCAGTGCCGTTGCAGATGGGCGTGGTCACCAAACCCGACCACGATGCCGCGCTCAAGCACGACAATGCTGTCCGCTTCCTTGAGCATGGAGAGCCGGTGGGAGACGATGACCACGGTGCGGTTTTTGGCGATCTGGGTCAGATTTTCCCGGATGATCCGCTCGCTTTCCGGGTCAAGGGCGCTGGTGGCCTCATCGAGGATGAGGATTTCCGGTGAGGTGAGCAGGGCTCGGGCAATGGCCAGTCGTTGCCGCTGACCGCCGGAAAGGTTCCTCCCCCCTTCCTCCAGCATGGTGTCGTAGCCCTGGGGAAGAGTGACGATGAACTCGTCTGCGCCGGCCAGGATGGCCGCCTGGATGATCTGTTCGCGTGAGGCGGAGGACTGGCCGGCCCGGATGTTTTCAGCCACCGTGGCATTGAAGAGGAAATTTTCCTGGAGCACCACCCCCATGTTCCTGCGCAGATGGGCGGTATCGATCTCGTTGAGGTAGCACTCGTTGATCCTGATTGTGCCGGTCGAGGGAAAATACATCTTTTGCAGCATGCGGGTCAGCGTGGTCTTGCCGGAACCGCTGGGACCGACGACACCCAGGGTGGAACCGGACGGAATGGTCAGGGAAATTTCCTGAAGCACATTGGGTAGGTCCGGCGCGTAGCGAAAACTCACCCGATCAAACACAATATCGCCCTTCAGTGAAGGACGGGCACCATGGCGGTCCGTACCCCATTCCGGCCGGGCATTCATCACCGCCCCGAGTTTCTCCACCGACAGCGCCGCCTCCTGATATTGATGGAGCAGGCCGACCAACCGCACCAGAGGCGAGGTGACCCGGCCGGCCAGCATCTGGAAGGCGATCAGGGCGCCCACGGTCATGGTCCCGTCGAAGACCAGGCTGGCGCCCATCCAGATCAGGACGATGGTCATCAACCGTTCCAGGAACTGGGTGAGCGACTTGGCGGTGATGGAAATCCTGCCGACCCGAAACTGCATGCTGACCGCGCCGGCCACCTTGGTTTCCCACTGCTTTCGCAGCAGGGGTTCGATGGCCATGGCCTTGACCGTGGCCATGCCGTTGATGGTTTCCACCAGCATGGCCTGCCGGTTGGCTTCGGCCTCATAGAGGGCGTTCAAGCGGTGTCGGAACGGCACGATCAGCGCCCCGATCACGGCGGCGATCAAAACGGTGAACACCAGGACAAGGCCGGTGAGCGACAGACTGTAGAAAAAGAGAAAGGGCAAA
>JAUWAH010000076.1 GCA_030602145.1 Desulfobulbus sp. | reverse complement strand
GCCGCCCGCCTTGGCTTCGGTGATCACGCTGTTGTCCGAGGTCGCCGAAAGGGTCAGATCATTCGCTCCCGTCAGCACCGCGCCATCCGCCAGCGCCGCCACGGTCCGGGTGTTGGCGATGTTCAGCGCCACCGAGGCACCCACTCCCACACTCCCGGCAACGGCACCCGCGTTCGCCGGCTGGGCAATAACCTTGTTCACCGTCGTGTTCTCGGCGGTCAGGCGAACGTCACCACCACCGGTGATCCTGACATCAGCACCACTCTTGACCTCAGCCACACTCTGCGCATCGACAATGTTCAAAGCCAAGGCACCCGCCACGCCAACAGACCCGCCGCTCGCCCCCGACACGGCCTCGGCAGACATAATGTGTCGTGAGGTGGTCTCCCCGCTTTCGCTGGCCAAGCCCGCACGGACAACGGCGCCCTGCGCCGTGATGGTGCCGGTCCCGCCGAGGTATGCCTGGTTGTCGATCTTGGCAATGTTGATGGCGACCCCGGCCCCAACGCCCACAGAGGCGGAACCCACGGAACTGCCGTCGGCCTTGGCCGAGGCATCGGCATTGTCCAGCGACTCCACGCTCAGGCTGCCGCTTGTGGTCACAGCCTGATTACTTGCGATGTAGGCCCAGGTGTGACCATTCAGGTTGGTCACCGCCACTGCACCCGCAATGGTGACCGCCCCACTGCTGGTTTCCGCCTTGTACTCACTCAGGCGGCTCTCCGTCTGGGTCGATCCGGCCGCCTCCGTAGCGCCGCCCGAGGTGGACGTGGCCGAAGTGGCGATGTTGTCCAGCTTGGTGGCGGCAATCGACAGGCTACCGGCGTCGACCACCGTGGCGCTATCGTCAAGGTACGCCTCCGTGTTTCCTGTGACCACGGCCACGGCCACGCTCCCTCCCGCAGCCGTCGCTCCGCCGGCCGAACCGTCGGCGGTTGTGGTCACGGTCCGTGTGTTCGAAGCACTGAGGCTCAGGGCTCCGACCGTGCTGAAGGTGGTGGTGCCGGTGATGCGGACAGCCGCTGATCCATCCACAATGGAGGTTGCTACCGCAGCGTCGGCCGTCACGGATCCGCCTGAAGAATTGGCTTTGGCCAGGGAGGTGGTTGTAGTGGTGGAGGTTGCGCTGATGCTGACGGCGCCGGTGCTGTTGATCTGAGAAGCGCCTGAAATGGAAACGATCGCGTTTGAACGGGTGTTTATGAGCGCCGCATCCACGGGCAGGCCCAGATCGAGCCCGGCTTCAGCCGTGAGGCTGGTGGAGGCGGCGATGTTGATGGTGCTGCCGCTCAGGGTTGCGCCATCGATGGTGATCGACGCCCGGGCATTACCGTCCCAACTGTTGTCGGCCGCGACCGCGTCAAAAGTGATGGTGCCGGTGGCGATCAGCGATGAGCCGGTATTGATGGTGATGGTTTCGGCTCCCCAGTCGATCTGACCGGCGGTGATTGCCACCCCGGAATTGACGATGATGGTGTCGTTGCCGCTGCCGCCAACAATTTGGAGCCGAGAGGAAAAGGTGGTGTCGAAGCCCCAGATGACAACGGTGTCATCCCCTGCACCCAGGTCGATCAGCAGATCGCCGGTCAGATCGAGGGACCCCCAGCTTGTTCCGGCATCCCAACTGTAGCGCATCCAGCCGATGTTTGAACTGTCGTTGTCAAGCCACAGGGTTTCGGCCCCTGCGGTGCCGGTGATATTGAAGAGCAGGTGTGGGTAATCGGGAGACCACAGCGTTGCGGCTTCGATGGTGCCGGTGGTGCTCTCCAGGGTCCAATCGCCACCAGATGCCGTCGCGCCCGTGGCGTTGTCGGAGGCGGCGACGTCGGCTCCGGTCAGGTTGGCCAGGGAGTCGATGAAGGTCAGGCCGCCGGCCCCGGCACCGATATCGCAGCCTTAGAGCAGGATGTCGCCGTCGGTGGTCAGAGCCTGCCCCCAGATTGCCAGATCGGCACCATATCGGGCGAGGCAGTCGGTGCCAAAGGTGGTGGAACCCAGCGTCAGGTGGCCGCTGGAGCCGTGGCTGAACAGATGAATGGCCGAGATGTCGGAACGGTCCTGGAGCAGGGCGGTCACTTGCGCCATGCCATCGGATTGACTGTCGAGGGTGTGAATTTCGTAGCTGACCCCGTTTTGGGCTTGCAGTCCCGCGATTAGGGACTGCGGGTCTGTCAGCGCCCCGTCGACAACGATGAGTTCCACTTTGGCGGCACCGGCCGCCGCGGCCGCCGCAGTCGTCTGCTGATCCGCATGTCCGCCGTCGTCGAGGTCGGCATGCTGCGCCGGCAGCATCTCGGCCTGGGCGGCGGCCCGGGGTTGTTCTATCCCCAGGTCGGCCGACAGCAGAATGCGAGGCTCCAGGGTTTCGAACTGCATCCTGCGGCGGCTGGTCACGGGCTGTTTGCTCTGCTGTTTTGCCCTGATATTCTTGTACAGTTGTCGCAACATAATCTATCCTCGGATCGGTCGCTTGTGGCCGACAGGTCGCGCCTTCGGTCGGTAATTCAGCGGAACAGTTGCGCCATCTGCCCGATATCCCGGTTGCTCAGGGTATCGGTGGATTTTTTCAGCTTCAGGCTGTTGAGCAGATATTCGTAGCGAGCCCTGGCGTACTCCTGCTTGGTCAGATAGAGATCGCGTTCGGCGTCCAGGACCGCAAGGCTGGTGTACAGCCCGGAGAGGAAGCCTTCCTGCTTGGCATCCAGGGCCGACTGATTGGAGGTGACCGACTGGTGCAACGCTTCCACTCGGTTGATGGCGCTCTTGACGCCCAGAAAGGCGCTGCGGGTCTGACGTTCGACCGCTCGGGTCTGGCGGATCAGTTCCTGGCGGGCGGCATTGCGCTGATGCTCGGCTTCGGCCACCTTCGAGCGGGTCATGCCACCCTGGTAGAGGGGCACGTTGAGCCTGAGCATCACCTTGGTGTTGTCGATCTCGCTGCCGCCCCCGTAAAGGGTGCCGTCGGTCTCCTCGTTGGTAAAACTGCCCACCAGGTCGACGGTCGGCAGATGGGCGGCATTGTGGCGGGCGACTTCCTTGTCGGCCATTTCCACGGCTTGCTTGTGGAGGATGATGGCCGGATTCTGTTTGACCGCTGCTTTGACCCATGTCTCCACATCGGTAGGGTCGGGGTCGGTCGGGACGATATCCGGTCGTAGCGGATCGAGGTCGGTCACCGGTTGGCCGGTCACCTCATGCAGGGCTTGCAGGGCATCGTCGAGGCGGTTTTCGGCCTCGATGGTCTGGGCGCTGACCGTTGCCCGACGCGCTTTGGCATCATGCATGTCGGTGATCGGGATCAACCCTTTGCTGAATCGCCCGCTGGCCAGTTCGAAGTGCTTTTCGACGGCGGCTTGCTCGGCCCTGACGAAAGTCAGCTGGTCCCTGGCGGCCAGGGCCTTCATGTACAACTCCGCCACCCGGATGATCAGGTCCTGGACGGCTATCTGGTATTCGGCTTCGGCACGGAGGGATTCTGCGCCGGCCTGCTGATAGCCGACGATCATCTCCCAATTGAACACCGGCTGGGTGAGGGTCAGGCCGAAATTGGTACTGCTGTAGTCGGTTTTGCCGACTGCGAAGACGGTGTTGTCGCTGCTGCGGATGTCCTGGTAGGTCTGCGCGTATTCGGCCGACGCGGCCAGGGTGGGCAGGAGACGGGCGAGGGCCTGGCTGCGGTGCTCCTGGACTCCCTGCTTTTTAGCCAGCGCAGCCTGCAGGACGGGATCGTTTTTCTGTGCCAGGTCGAGGAGGTCCATCAGTCCGGCTGCACCGGCCGTATGGGTGGGAAGTGTGAGGAAGCAGGTCATGGCCAGTCCGGCCAGCATCTGTTGAAACGTCCGTTCCCAAACCCGTGTAGCCCACTGCCAACCCATGCTCTTTCTCCCTTGATGCGGTAATGAAACCGGCCCGTCGACCCGGGGCCTCTTTAACTTCTGTGCAAGTAGCCTAGCAGCAGGGGCTGACAATTTCCTTACAACGGCGGGGGAGAGGAGAAAAAAGTGGGGCGGGTAACAAAAATTTACCCGGGCGGACCAGCGTGCTCAGGAGCGGCGGGAAATGGGGATAGGTGCATAGGCAAGAAAGCCGGGTGCCGCGGCCAGCGACCTTGTCTGCTCGGCGATCTCCCGTTCGTGGTACCCTTCCTGGCGAAGGATGCGTTCATACCGCTGGACCACCCGGCGGGCATGCATGGCCGAACGCCGACCTTCCAGACGGTAGAGGATGGTGTAGAGTTGATCGTTCAAGGGGTCGAAGAGCAGGGCCTTGTCGATCACATGGATGGCAGCGGCGAAACGATCCGACCGGACCAGCAGGTCGCTCCAGGCTTCGGCCATATCGGCCAGCGCGGCAACCAGGCTGTCACGGAACAGACGAATCCGGTCGTCACCCGCCACCCCGGGAACAAACTCTCCCTGCCACAAGGGCTCGGCGGTGGCAAACGCGTTGCCGGCCTGCCAGAATTCCTGCAACCGATAGTGGACCATGCCCCGCTTGACGCTGTCCAGGAAGGAATGGGCGTCGATTCGGCAGTGGGCCAGCCAGAGCATGCCCTTTTCCCGGTTGAGGTAGAGATGGGAGGTATTGCCCGGCAGCACCTCGGCCAGCGTTTTACGCAGCCGTGAGATCAGGGTGTCGAACTTGATTTTCACCGTGGCCTGGGGACTGTCCGGCCAGAAGTGAAGGCAGATACTCTCCTGGGGCAGTTTCAGGCCGGGGTGGCAAGAAGCAGGGCCAGCAGTTCCCGTTGCAGGGGGGTCAGGGCTTCGGACTTCAACAGGGGGGTTCCCTGGCACATGATCGAAAGATCGCCGAGCGTGCGGAGATCGAGCAGGGGGATGGCCGTGCCGTCATCGAGGATGGAGAGGTTCAACCGGTCGGCGGCAAGGGTACGGGCACAGGCGGGTTCGAAGCGATGACGAACGGCCAGGGACAGCACGCGCGCCTTCGATGCGGGTGTCCAGGCCCACAGATGCCGGTATCCGTTGCGGCAGAGCAGACGCATGCCGGCTTCGATGTCCTTGAGAGCCGCCTGGTGCCGACCGGTGGTCCACAGGGTGTCGGCCCGGTGCAGCAAGCCGCAGGCCTCCAGATATTCGGTGGGCATGCGGCGGGCATCCTCGATCCCTTGGTCGAGCAACCGGAGACCTTTCTCATGGTGGCCGCACAGGGTATGGGTCACTCCCGTGAGCACTTTGTTCAAGGTGATGAAATAGAGGCCGCCAGCCGAGTTCCGCAGCTCGACCGACTCGCAGGCGGCGGCCAGGGCCCGATCGTGGTGGCCCTCCAGAGCCAGGGCCACTCCCTTGAGGTGGAGTATCTGGCTGACAACATGCGGGCTGAGAGCGTTGCGGGCCAGGGCTTGGGCGGCGATGTCGAGGGCAGCGACCGCATCCCCCTTGCTCAAGGCGATATCCATCTCCCAGATGGAGCAAAACGGGCCGGCGATGGACTGGGTGACCAGTTCGATGCCCAGCAGTTCGATCAGTTGATTTTTTTGCAGGAGATAATTGTTGAAATCGCCATCATGGAAGAGAAAGTTGAACAGCATCATGCGGATGGAGAGGCGGTTGAACGTCCCCACTTCGGGATGGTGTACTAGGGGGGCGGCCTGTTCGAGATACATCCGAACCAGGGAGGTGTGGCCGGCGAAGATGCGGATGTACCCCATCACCATCAGGAGGGCGGCTTCGAGGTTGGTCAACTGTTCCCTGCGGGCCAGGGTCAGGGCCAGGGAGCCGAACCGGTTGGCCTCGTCGACTTCGGCAAGGAAGATGCAGTACCCCATGGCCAGGCTGCGTGCCACCAGGATGGTGGTGGCGGTGTCAAGGGCATCGGCAACCCGCGAGAAGAGTTCCACGGCTCGAAGCAGGAAAGGTTCGCCATCCCGGTAGTGTCCGGTGGTGGTGATACAGACGGAGATGCAGTGGGTCAGGCTGAGCAGTTCGCCGACCTCGTCGCCCTGGTCGGAAAACAGGGTCAGGGCGCGGTCGAGCAGGGGCAGGGCATTGGTCGGTGTTGAATCCATCAGGGCCAGGGCCAGAAAAAACGAGGACCAACCCAGTTGGTGCAGCATGGTTTCCGGGATGCGGCCGAGCAGAGCGGCCAGGGTTGCGGCCCGGTTCGTGGCGAGAAGGGGCATGCCCGTTTGCCGCAACACGTCTTCCAGTTGTTGAAAATCCTCGGCCAGCAGGAGGAAATGGAGTGCCTGGGCCGGGTTGCCCCGAGCCAGATGGTAGGCGGCGGCCCGGCGATACGCATCAACCAGCGTTTCCCGGCTCAGGGTCTGCCGCGCCTTGTCCCGGAGAAACTGTTGAAAGAGATGGTGGCAGCCATAGGTGGTCCCCTCGGGGTCGAGGGGGTGGAGAAAGATGTTGCGTTTGGCCATGTCGCCCAGCATGGAACCTATGTCGGGCATGCCGGTGAGTTCAATGGCCAGGGCCACCGGAATCTCGTCGAGCAGGGCAAGGAGAAGGAGCGGTCTGTGGATCGCCTCATCAAGCAGGGTGAAAATCTCCTGGCCGAAATAGGTGAAAAGTTGACGGCAGCCGTCTGTCTGACGGTTTAGCCCTGCCGGCGGGACAATGGTGCCGTGGCCCTGTTCCAGATGCAGGCCGAGCAGGCGGATGCCCATGGCCCAGCCGTCCGTGAGCCGGATGACCTCCCTGGTCTGGTCGAGGGGAACATCGATCCCGACAATGTGATGAAAGAAATCGGCGGCCTCATCTTCGTTCATGGCCAGGATGCGATGGTCAAGACGGAGCGGGAGTGGTTCGCGCTCCAGGCGGGCCAGTCCGGCGAGCGGTTCCCGGGAGATGAGGATGGTGTGTAGTGTGCCGGGGGCCGATTCGAGCAGGGTGTTGAGGATGAACAGGCTGGAGGGATGGGAGAGCAGATGCTGCAGATCGTCGAACACCAGGTGCAGTTCACCCCGCAGGCACTGGTGCAGGTCGCGCAGCAGCATGTCCATCTGCCGGGGCAGATCGAGGGGGGTAAGATCGCCTCCGGCCAGGATGCGGGCGGTTGCCGCTGAAGGGTAATCGACCAGCACGGTGGCGAGACAGGCGGAAAGAGCCTGCATGAAAAAGCCCGGATCGGCATCCTCCGGGCCGACGCGGTACCAAACCGCAGCGACCCCGATGTGGTCCAGATACTGTTTGATGGCGGTGGTTTTTCCCTGTCCCGGCTGGCCCTCCACCACGATGCAGGACCGGCTGGCTCCGCTGCCACCCTGAAGAAGCCCGATGATGCGTTCGCGAAGCAGGAAATGGCTGCTGTCGATCTGGGGAGGAAAAAACTTGTCGGAAAAAGTGGGCGACCTGAATGCAGCCGGTGGAAGCATGGCGTCTCGCCTGTGTTTCGATCGGGGTGGTTAGGGCTTGAGGGCGAAAGTGAGGGGGGCTGGTGCGAGCGGAGGGACTTGAACCCTCATAGCCAAAGGCCGCGAGATTTTAAGTCTCGTGTGTCTGCCGATTCCACCACGCTCGCATCGACCAGTTCCGCCATCCGGGCAGGATGGGCTTTTATACTCCCCTTGCTGTTCTTTGTCAAACCCCATTTGGCTCAAGCCGTTGAAGTTACAGCAGGTTACCTGTGGATTTGGGCGTCGGTATGTGCTATGGTGCCGCGATGCCGCCGGCATCCTTTCCCTGCAACCGATCGGGCCCGCCCCATGCGCAAAATCATCTTCATAGCCGCAACCTTTGTCCTCCTGATCCTGGGCGGCACCTTGGGGTACATGTACTTCGAGAGCACCGGATTCTGGATGGGGCTGTACCTGACCATCATCACCGTGTTCACCGTCGGTTACGGCGATATCGTCCCCATCCACCCCTCGGGTCGGATATTCACCGTCTTCCTGGTCGTCACCAGCGTTGCTTTTGTGTTTTATACCTTCACCAAGATCACGGAAACCGTGCTCGAAGGCGAGTTGCGCGGTCTGTACAAGAGGAGAAGAATGAGCAAGGAAATCGCCCGGCTGCGGGATCATTACATCATCTGCGGCTTTGGCCGGATCGGCAAGGAGATTTGCAGGATCCTCAAGGAGCATCAACGGCCCTTTCTGGTCATCGAAAAGGACGAGGAGGAGATGGCCGCTCTGGAAGAGTTGGGCTACATGCGGCTGCAGGGCGACGGTGCCGCCGACGAGGTGCTTCAGGCCGCCGGCATCGAGCGGGCCAAGGGGCTGGTGTCGGTGGTCGCCTCGGATGCCGACAACCTCTACATCACCCTGACCGCCCGGGGGCTCAATCCGGGGCTGTTCATCATGGCCCGCTCCAGCGGCGGGCCCGGGGTGCAGACCAAGCTCAAGCGGGCCGGTGCCACCAAGGTGATCTCGCCCTATTCGATCGGTGCCCGCCGCATGGCCCACCTCATCGTCCGGCCGACGGTCACCGACTTCATCGACCTGACCATGCGAGCCGGCGAACTCGACCTGATGATGGAGGAGTTGCTGGTCACCCCCGCCTCG
>JAUWAH010000323.1 GCA_030602145.1 Desulfobulbus sp. | reverse complement strand
AGGCTGGCGGCAGTTTCATGCAACCTGACGCACCCAGCCCTGCAAGGATGTGAAAACCTGCTCCTCCAGGGTGGCGCAGTGTCGGATGTGTTCGGCGGCGCTCTCGTAGCTGTCACCGGGTTTTTCTCTTTTCTTGCAGATCCGGGCGGCCATGGCGGCAAAGGTGCGCCATCGGTCACCGGCTTCAATCAAGCCGGTTGCGCACACATTGAGCCGGTCGTCCTGGAGGCGGAGGCTGCTTTCCTGGAGGAAGGTAGCATACATGAAGCGAAAACCGCCGCCGCCCGTGCCGATCTCTTCCTGCATGCGCACCACATGGCCAAGGTGCAAGTCGGCTTTTTCGCCACCCAGCCGCTTGGGCCAGCGCTCAAGACGCCCGGCAAGAAAACGCATGCCCTTGATGCCGATCAGGGGGAAAGGGCTGGCAATCATCATCCGGCACACCGTCTCGATGCCCTTGACGATGGCCCGCCGCTGGTCGAACGCCCTGTCGACGTGGGTGAAATGATACATCTTGCCCTTGGGCGCCAATGCTCCGGCGGCAAACCGGGCCTTGGCCAGGTCGTGTGCCGGACAGGTCACCGGTTCGGGGAAGACCGGGTCGCTGATCAGGTAATCGTCGCCTCGCTTGCCATACACGACCAGATTATGGGCGTTGAAATGAAAACGCAGGGCTTTGGGGAAGTAGGGCAACCAGAACACGCCGGTCTGCAGGCCGACCGGAACGGAGTCGGCCAATTTTCGGTCGAGGGCCGCCATCGCTCGTTCGGGGTCGGAAAAGGTCTGTTGAACGAGAGTAAACCCCTGAATTCGTGAGAACTGTTTGAGGAGACAGCCGGCAGCGCCCCGATAGGTGACCAGGGGGAGATGGTTGAGGCGGATAAAGGGCAGGTAGGCAAAAAAAAGCCCTCCACCCATACCGAAAGCGGTCGCCTCGGACATGTCGATGCCCTGGTGGCTGAGCAAATTGGCCGTCACCCCGCTTTCGCAATGCGCAGCCTGCCGGTGTGGGAAATCGATGCGGAGTGGTTCAGCCATGTCGAGACGTTGTGTGGTAGACAGCCGGCAGCAGGCGGCCGGCGAGTAAATCATCCTCCGAAACCTGGAACAGTTGCGCATAGGGGCGCAATTGTCGGCGCGACAGCCGCTTGAAGAAAAACGGGAGGAGATGCAGGAAGACCTTCCAGGACGGCTGCCTGGTATACCTGGCCAGCAGTAGGATGCTCATCTGATTGGCGACCATGTAGTAATACAGACAGCTTGCCCGCCCGGAGGCTATCTTGCGCGTAGCCCGGGCGATATGCCGGTCTATTTCTTCCCAGGCCTGGCGATTGACCTCATTGACCGGCTGCCAGCTGTTCTCGGCGCTTGCGGTAATCCGGCCGGAACCATTCGGGATATAGTTGAGGGTCTGCAAGCCATCGGTGATGGAGTGGGCCTGGCCGCATGCCGTCTCGGCAGTTTCTGTTTGTTTGTGCATGATGACTGGCTCGGCTTTAAAAGGAGAAGCCGGCAAGAACCTTGATCGAATTCAGCGGATCGTTCGGCTCTGCCGCGCCGGCGTTGGAGATATGGTGATACCGTATTTCAAACAGGAGGCTTGTCCCCGTCTCCAACCGATGCTCCAGGCCGAGGGCAAACTGATAGTTGCCGTTCCACCTGGCCCCCATGCCGGGGATGTCGGCGAAGCTGTACACCGGCCCGCCGCCACCGAAAATGTAGGGCCGCCACTGGTCGTTGGCGGTGAAGGTGTAACAGGCAAGAACATTCAAGCCGATCATGGCCGACTGGTCGGGATCGACGACCACATGCAGCGGCAACTCCACCATGGTCGAATACGTTCCCTCGTACCAGTCCGATCCCAGCTTGTCGAACATCCTGTGCGTATAGCGGGGAACGAGGTCGATGGTTTCCACCCGCTCTGTGGTTTGGCCCCAACCCGGGAAACTTTGGCCGTAGCCGCCCAGCAGGGCCCAGGTGTCCTCGGAGGTATCCCAGCCATGGGCCGCCGGGGCCGGTACGAGGAGCCAGATTCCCCAGCACAGTCCCAATGTTGTGCACAGGAAACGGCGGCATCGGATTGCGGTCAAGACCGCCGGATTGTCGGACAGCACTCTTTTTTCCATGCGCTCTCTCCCGGTGATTGGAGTTCGATCTGCGGGCACCAACAGCCCGATATCGACATCAAGCCGTCGTGCGATGGAGGATCGGAAGTGCACCCTGTCCAGGGTTCCACCCTCAATCGCGCCCGATTTCAAGACATCCGGGGTGAGGTGAACAAGATTGCTTGCGAACGAGGCGAGCAGCCGAGTCCCGCCATCTTTCCCCCAAAAAAAACCGTTTATTCCCGACAGCGGCAAGTAGAGAAGGCAAGCGTCTGCCGTCCCATTTGAAAGGTGGCCAATCTGGTCGTTGAGAAACAGAACGGTCCATTGGAGCATTCTTTGCGGCGAATATAATGGACAATTTTCGCAAAAGGCAAGTATTTTGACCACATATCGTGCGGCGAGTCAAGACCGCTATCGCCGCATCGAGGGCCGAGTGGGTGGGGACACAAAAAAGTTGAACTGTCGGCGGTAGGTTTTTTGGCAGAATTGATTCGTGTCGGACTTGTCCGGGCAAGAAACATCGTAAAAAAACAGCGCGGTGGGTTGGTCCCGACCGCGCTGGTCGCGCCTCTCGCGCGCCGGCAACAGGGGGTTCGAGTCCCCCGGATTACCGCGCCCGATCATCAACCAGCGGATCCCGCCCGCCGGGCTGGAACCGAACGATGCAACACCGGAATCTGCTGGCCATTCTTGACAACTCAACGAAAATAGAGCATTTTAGGCAGTTTTTCCCGATCTGAAAGACAATCTTGCCCGCTGTGTTCCTGCGGGGTAGCCGCTTCTTCTTTGCAACGGACCGATATGTTTACTTCATCCACCCTTCGCCTCGTCTGCCTGCTCGCCGCCCTGCTGCTCCCCGGCCCGGTTTCGGGGGCCGGCAACAACGGACCGGACCGGCAGCCCGTCGTCCTCACCCTGCCGGCCGAGACGATACTGGCCTCCCTGCAGAAGGCGCTGCCCCTGGACATCCCCTCCCAAAATCGCCAGTTGCAGGGCGATATCACCGTCGAATCGCTGGATCGGCTGGTCATCCGGGACAATGTCATCACCGTGCGCGGCGTCCTGTCCGGGCGCAACCTGGTGGTGGTGACCACCTTCGGCGGCCAGGATCTGCAACTCCGCGTCGGCGAGGTGCGGCTCCCCCTGACCTGCGACCTCCTGACCCGCTTCGACCAGGGCCGGCGCAAGCTGTTCGTTACCCCCCGGTTCGCCGATTCGACCGCCAAGGGCAGCCAGAACCAGGATCCCATGGCTTCGCTCCTCGGCGCCCTGGGCGGCCGCGAGTATCAGGTCGATCTCGATGCCCTGGAGACGATCAACATCCGGGTCGGCGCCAAATCGATCCCCATCGCCATGGACCCGGTCAGTATAGCAGGGCGCGACAACGCCCTGGTCTTCCATCTGCAACCCCGGGTCGGCGCTCCGCGGCGCTGAGCCCTTTTCCGTTCCCCCTCACCTGAGAGGTCCGCCATGGCCGACAACTGCCTGTTCTGCAAGATCGTCCGGGGAGAGATTCCCGCCAGCAAGGTCTACGAGGACGAGGATATCCTCGCCTTCCGCGACATCGCCCCCCAGGCGCCGGTTCACATCCTGGTCATTCCCAAGAAGCATGTGAGCGGTCCGGCGGCGGTGACCGAAGAGGACGAACGGGTGGTGGGCAGGCTGCTGCGGATCGGCAACGAGATCGCCGTCAAGGAAGGGGTGCCCCACTACCGGCTGGTGTTCAACAACGGCGCCCAGGCCGGCCAGACGGTGTTTCACCTCCACATGCACATTCTGGGTGGCCGCCACATGAATTGGCCTCCGGGCTGACCGCCGCCGGCTCGCGGCCGGAGACGAACACCCGCGCCGGCTAGGCCGGCAGCATGCCGTACAGATAGTTGATGACGTCGGT
>JAUWAH010000245.1 GCA_030602145.1 Desulfobulbus sp. | reverse complement strand
AGAAAATTCAGAACCGAACGATTATAAGAACACAAACCCCCCGCCGTCCGGGGACGGTGGGGGTGGCAGCTTTGCGTGGCGAAGGGGCGTTCAGCCGCAGTGGGCGCAGGTCTGGTGGGAATTGACGTACCTTTTGATGCTATCGGCGATGGTGTTGAAGATGTGGACAAAGTCCTCCTCGTTCTTCTCCAGGAGGGTGATACGGAATCCCTGGAGATCAGTGGCGAAGGAGGAGAGCGGCACCACGCAGATGCCGGTTGCGGCCAGCAGGTAGTAGACGAACCGCTTGTCCGGCTGAATGTTGGAGCCGGAAACCAGCCGTTCGATGGTTTCCCGCACCTCATCGTTGTCGATGGGGAGCGTCTGCTGATGGTTGAGCACCCACTCCTCGAACACGGCGCTCATGTAGAAAGCCCCGTTGGCGCGGTTGACCAAGAGCCCCTTGACATTTTTCAGGATGTCGTAGGCCAGGTTGGAATACCGCTCATACCGCCGGATCCGGCTCTGCAGATGCGCCCTGTATTCCGGATGCTGCTTGATCCGGGGCAGGACGGTCTGCGGCAGGGTGGTCGAACAGACCTCGAGCATCTTGGCGTTGACAATCGACTGGACATAGGTGGCAAACATCGGATCGCGACGACTGTTGTAGACCTCGATCCAACCACACCGGCTGCCCGGCCAGGGCATCTCCTTGGAGATGCCGCGCATGCAGATCGCCGGCACCTTGTTGCCGATCACTGTGCACAGCGGCACCGAGACCGTGCCGTTGTAGGTCATGTTCTGGTAGATCTCGTCGCAGATGATGAACAGGTCATTTTTCTCGCAGATCTCGACGATGGCCCGGATCACGTCGGCCGGGTAGACGGCGCCGGTGGGGTTGTCCGGATTGATCACCAGGATGCCGGCCACCGCCGGATTATATTTGATATGATTTTCGATATCCTCCAGATCCGGATACCAGAGATGGTTGGGATCGAGGATGTAGGTGACCGGCTGGGTCCCGGCATGGGCGGCCTCGGCCGAGCTGTGGGTGGTGTAGCTCGGGGTGGGGACGAGGATGCGGGCGGTGGGTTTGAGGAAACCGTACACCTTCGATATCGCGTCGCCCAGGCCGTTGAAGAAGATGACATCGTCGGCGTCGATCTGCACCCCGCCCCGGCTGTTGGTGGTGGCGGCCACATATTCGCGGGCCGCCAGCAAGCCCTTGGTCGGACTGTAACCGTAGGTGGCATCCTCGCAGACCGCCTCGGCCACGATCTTTTTCATCCAGTCCGGAACCTGCTCGCCCTTGGCGATCGGGTCACCGATGTTCTCCCAGTTGACTTGAACCCCCATCTTCTGGAGCTTCTCGCCGACACAGACAATATTGCGGATCTCGTAATTGAGTTCACCCGCGCCGATGTGCAAGATATCCGTTCGCATGACGATCTGTTCAACACACTTTCGGTGATGACCAATTAAAAGAAAAGGTGCCGGAAACCCTCTCACGGTGCAACGCACCGGGGTCCCTGATGAAAAACAAGGAGGGGTCTTACCACAGGGGGCGGCAGGCGTCAACAGCCCTGTGCCCGGGCATGGAGCTGTTCGGCGGCCCCGGCCGAGGAGAGAGGCGGTCCGCACACCGATCCCTGGATGAGATCACAGGCATGGTCGCGGAGAAAGGCTATCTGGTCCTGACGCTCGACGTCTTCGGCCAGCAGGGTCAACCCCAGGGCGCGCCCCAGGGCGATGATCGCCGCCGTCAGGGAGGCCGCCCGCCGGTCCTGCGGGACCGTGGCAAGCAGCTCGCGGCCGATGGTGAGACGACCAACCGGAGCCTGCTGGAGGCGAACAGGAGCGCAGCCTTCGCCGCCAACCTCCGCCACCGAAAGCCCCAAACCGAGTTCGCCTATTCGGGTGAGGGCCGCCAGGGTGGAGGCACCGGTCTGGGCAACGACCCGCTCGCGAACTTCCAGAATGAGCAGTTCGGGGGGGATTCCATGGCCGCCCACTGCCTCTTCGAGCAACGGCAACCATTCGGGATGGGCCAGTTGACGGGAACTGAGCCTGACGGTCACCGGGACGCAGAATGTTCCATGGGTTCGCCAGGCGTGCAGGTCACGGCCGACCCTCTCCAGCTCCCAGCGGCTGACCTCGGCCAGCAGGCCGCATTCGTCGGCGGCCGCCAGGAAGGCGCGGGGCAGCAGCCTGCCCATCTCCGGGTGGTCCCAATACAGTTGTGATCTCAACCCGACCAGCCGACCGTCGGCCAGCGCCGTCTGCGGCAGGTACTCCAACTCGAACCCGCCGCCCTGCATTGCCTGGCGGAACTGGTCTATACCCAACTGCGGCCGCCGGCCTTCGGGAGCCATGTCCGGCCGATAAACCTGGACGGTGCTGCGGCCAATCTCCTTGGCCGCATACAGGGCAATATCGGCGCATTTGAGCACCCCTTCCAGATCGGCGGCATCCTCGGGGAACAGGGCAACGCCGATGGAGGTGGTGATGGCCAGGTCATGCCCCTTGACCCGGAGAGGCACGGCGAGGGCGGCCATGATCTTTTCGCCGACGCCGACCGCGTCCTTGCGATTGGTGATCGCCTCGAGGACAAAGACAAACTCGTCACCGCCCAGCCGGGCGACGGTGTCGGACTGGCGACACTGCCGTTGGAGTCGGGCCGCCACCTCCACCAGCAGATCGTCGCCGACGTCATGACCCAGGGTATCGTTGATCTGCTTGAAACGATCCAGATCGAGAAAGAGAACCGCCACGCCGGTTCGGTTGCGTTCGGCCTTGCTGATCGCCTGGGTGAGCCGATCCTGGAACAGCAGCCGGTTCGGCAGGCCGGTTAAGGTGTCATGGTGGGCCAGCCGGTAGAGGTGCGATTGGCTTTCGCGCAGCTCCTTTTCGATGCGCAGCCGGTCGGTGACGTCCCGGGCCACCTCGATAATGCCGTAGAGCGCCCCCTGGCTGTTCCGCAGGGGCGAAACCTCGAGTTCGAAGGTGTTGTTGACCCTGTTGCCGTGGTAGGGGTTATGGAGGAGCTTGGCCGGCCTGGGCCGTTCCTTGACCGCCGCCACCGGGCAGGGGAAGCGGGCATCCCGGCAGGGGAGGTCGGCCGCGCAGAAGAGATGGTAGCACTTCTGTCCCTGAAGGGTGTCGATCTCGCCGTTGCCGTGCACCAGTCGGGCCGCGGCCTGGTTGATGAGGAGCAGGTTGAAGTCGAGATCGATCACCATCACCGGATCGCCGGCGCTGTCGATCACCGTCTGCAGGAAGGTCCGCTCGACATCGACGGCGTCGTGCAACTGCTGCTGCACCGCCGCCAGGGCCTGCTCCTGCCGCTTCTGCAGGGTGATGTTCTGATGGGTGCCGGTCATGCGCACCGGCATGTTGTTCTCGTCGCGCTCCACCACCCGACCCCGGTCCAGGAACCAGGACCACTCGCCCTCCGGTTCGCACACCCGGTACTCGATCCGGTATTCGTCGGTGACCCCGGTGAGGTGCTCGTTGAGCACCGCCAGAACCCGTTCCCGGTCCTCCGGATGGATGAAACTGCGGGTCCCGCCGGAGACGTTGTCGCCCTCCCTGTAGTCAAGCAGTTCCCACTGATCTGGACTGGTGTACATTTCACCGGTTTTAATGTTCCAGTCCCAGAGACCGGCCTGGGAGGCATGCAGGGCCAGTTCGTAACGTTCCTCCGCCTGCTGCAATTCCTGCTCCCTGAACCTGACCGCCTCGAAGAGGACGAGCTGGCGCAGGGCCTGGCTCACCGATTCGCCCAGTTCGTCAACCAGCGAGGTCTCGCCTGCTTCAGGTTCCAGCCCAGGAGGCAGCTGCAGGATCATGAAACCCGACAGGGTGGAACTGCACCGCAAGGGGGCACACACCGCCGTCGAAGGCGGATGGGGCTCATGGGTCACGCACAGCGAGCAGGATCCATCCCGGCAGACGAGGGACTCGCCGGATTCCCCCTGAAGCACGCGGGCACCACATTCGGGCAGCCGGCCCTGACGCAGATCGTCCATCACCGGACCGATCCGTTCGCCAAGTCCGGTTTCGGCGGTGATCATCCCCCCGGCCTCCTGATCGACCAGCACCAGCAGGGCCGTCCTATATCCTTGCCCTTCGACGAGCCGATCGCAGATCCCCTGGAGCAGCGCCGGCAGATCGCGCTCCTGGATGAGAAAGCGGCAGACCGCGTAGGCGGCATGCAACAGGGTGGACATTCGATTCATGGGGTTCCGGTGGCCCGTTGACATGGGAGGAGATGGCGCATTGACGGCCGGATGTCCGGGACGGATCAGGGTTCCTCCCCCCAAGACATTGCTGTCCCACAGTTTTTTCGGATTTAGCTTATATTATAACTTTTCAGCTTGTTCAAGAGCGTCTTGCGGGTTATTTGCAATCGGCGGGCCGCCTCGCTGCGATTGCCGCCGGTTTCCTCCAGGGTCTTGAGGATGAGCATCTTCTCCGCCTCCTTCAGGGTCGAGGGCTCTCCTCCCTCCCTGGGGGCGTTCATGCCGGCCCATCGCTGGATGGCCATCGGCAGGGCGCCGATGTCGAGGTAGTCGCCGCGCATCAGAATGACGCCGCGCTCGATCGAATGTTCTAGTTCGCGGACATTGCCCGGCCAGGGGTAGCGGTTGAGCACGTCCATGCATTCCGGGGTGATGCCGCTGACCACGCGGTTGTTCTTTTCGGCAAAAGTGCGCAGAAAATACTTGGCCAGGAGCGGAATGTCCCCCTGACGCTCACGCAGCGGCGGCACCCAGAGTTCGACCACGTTGAGGCGATAGTAGAGATCCTCGCGG
>JAUWAH010000339.1 GCA_030602145.1 Desulfobulbus sp. | reverse complement strand
GCCGCCGCCACCTCGGAGTGGCGGCCGTCCTCCTGGATCGGGACGGAAACATCGATGGGGCTCTTGCCCACCACCTCTCTGCGGCGACTGAAACCGTAGATTCTGGCCGCCGCCCGGTTGCAGTCGATGAATTGCTCGGTTGCCGGATCGAGGACCGCCAGGGGGATGCGGGAGTCGTGGAACAGGACCTTGGTGAAGGCCTCGCTCTCCCTGAGGGCGTCTTCCGCCTTTTTTCGTTCGGTGAAGTCATAGATCAGGGAGAGCATGACCTCGGTGCCGCCGAGGTTGATCCGTTCCGCTGACCAGAGCGCATCCCTGATCCTGCCCGATTTGGTGATGAAACGGATCGGCTCGTCCCGGAACGACCCCGTTGCAAGCATCTTCCTGCCCATGCGGTCCCTGACTCCGGGGGCCTCCCAGATGCCCAATTCATAGGAGGTGTGATCGATGGTCTCCTCCCGGGTATGCTCCAGCATCCGCAGCCACTGCTCGTTGACGTCGATGAAGCGGCCGGTGAGGGGGTCGGAGATGACCATGGGGGCCGGTGACAGGGCAAACGCCTTGGAAAAACGCTCCTCGCTCTCTCGCAGCGCAGCTTCCGCGACGATGCGGTCATGGATGTCGACGGCCGAGGTGAGAATCAGCCGTTCGCCGTCCAGCTCCATCAGCCGGCTGGAGTACAGGGCGTGGCGGAGGCCGTCGGCCGATCGGTAGATCATTTCCCGCTGGATGACTTCGCCGCTGCGGAGCAGTTGGTCGATCATCCCGGCGGTGACGTCAGGATTGGCAAAAAGGCCCAGCTCCTCGCCGGTTCGGCCGATGATGTTCTCCTCGGAACGACCGATGCGTTGACAGAAGGCCCTGTTGACCATCCGGAATCGACCCTGCAGGTCGTTGACCATGCAACTGAACGGGGCCAGATCGAAAAAGGTTCTGAGTCGGGTTTCGCTGTCGCGAAGTTGGCGGTTGCGCTGTTCGACCTCGGCAAGGGAGGTGCGGACCGACCGCCGAAGCTGGAGGTTCCAGCAGACGATCAGGCCGATCAGCACGACAAGCGCGCCGCTGAAGAGGCCGATCTCGCGCCAGGGAATCCGCACCAGGACCGATTGCCCGGTCCATGCGTCGACGATGGCCTTGATCTCACCCTCGGTGATCCGGCCGAATCCCTCCTGTATGGCGGCTAAAAGCGGCTGGTTGCCTTTCCGGACGGCCACATGGAGCAGGTTGGCGGCCACCGGCTGTGCGGCCTCGCGGATGACCCCCTCCTGGTCGTGCTTGGCCAAATAAAACCGGGCGACCACCGAATCGGCGATGAAGACCTTGACCTCGCCCCGGACGGCGGCGGAGACCATGTCTTCGATGTTGGCATAGGGCCGCAGTTGCGATTGGGGATAGCGGCTCAGGATCAACTCCTCGCCACTGTCGCCGCTGACCACCCCTATCGGGAATCCGTGCAGGTCGGCTACACCCTTGATGCCGTGGATCTGCTCGTGGAAGAAGAGACCGGTGGTGAGGGCGTGGAAGGCCGAACTGAAATCGAACACCTTGTCCCGATCATCGGTGCGAAACAGGGCGCCGACCGCATCCGCTTCACCGTTGAGCACGGCGGCGAGCACCTCGTTCCATTGCAGCAGGCGAACCTCAAGGGGAATGCCGGTCTTCCTGCTCCACAGTGTCCAGATATCGATGGTGATGCCGGCGGGTCTGCCGTCACCATCGAGAAAGCTGAAGGGGGCATAGGAGGCGTCGTCGACGATGACGACCCGAGCCGGAACTGGGGAAGGGGCGGGCGAGGCAGGAGGCGCGTCCTGCGCCCGGGCGACCATCGTGGCGGACAGGCCGAAGAGGACGAGGAGAACAGCAATGAGCAGGCGGGACAACCCCTTGCTGTCAGTCACACCGCCTCCCGCCCATGTGCTTGTCGATGATTCGCCATGGGTCAAGAGTACTGCAAAAGGATCGAAGGCCGCCATGGAGAATCAAACCGCGAGCACTAATCCCTGAACGGGGCGGCGGTGCTGGTTCCCTTGGGCGACAGCGGCGCCCGGCTGTGCTGCACGGTCAGGAACAGACGTTGGTCTCCTTGCCCCGGAGGTAGGCGTCCAGGCGCTCCCTGTCCGCCCGACAGAGGGCGGAATCGGCCAGGTGGCTGACCACAAGCATCAACTGGGCCCGGTGCAGTCCGCCCAGTTCCTTGCGCAGGGAATAGTACATCCAGATGCCGGCGCGCCGATCCTGGAGCCAGCCGTTGCGTTTCAGGTAGGCCAGGTGGCGGGAAACGGTCGATTGCGGCATGTCGAAGGCCGCCATCAGGTCGCAGACGCAGTACTCGCTGCCGTCCTGGAGGAGAATGAGCAGGCGCAATCGGGTGTCATCGGCCAGTGATTTAAAGAATTCGGTCATGGTCTTCATGGTGTCAACATATCGTAATAAAAATAGGGAGTCAACGGCTCTCGGTCTTCCCTATGGGCCGGATATCACACGGTTGCCAGGCAAGCAAGCATAAGCCGGCTCTTGGTTACAACCAAGCGACGAACACGAATGTGATCAAATCCTCATCATGTTGTAACACCAGTGGTGTTCTATGCGTGGTGAGGATTGACGCATCCGCCTGGGCGGATTATTAAGAAAGAGTGAGCAGTGCGCTCCCGGGCGCGCCCCGATGCAACTCTTTTCTCGAAGGATGGACCGCCATGAGGCCGCAACCCAAACAGCTCGGTTTTCTCGACCGCTTTCTCACCCTGTGGATCTTCCTCGCCATGTTCATTGGCGTCATGATCGGTTATTTCGTCCCCGGTGTGCAGGGCGTGATCAACGCCTTCCAGGTGGGCACCACCAACATTCCTATTGCTATCGGCCTGATCATGATGATGTATCCGCCGCTGGCCAAGGTCAAATACGAGCAACTGCACCAGGTCTTCCGCAACGGCCGGGTGCTGCTGCTTTCCCTGGTGCAGAACTGGGTGATCGGCCCGGTGCTGATGTTTTTCCTGGCCATCGCCCTGCTCTCCGGCCACCAGCAGTACATGGTCGGCCTGATCCTGATCGGACTGGCCCGCTGCATCGCCATGGTCATCGTCTGGAACGAGCTGGCCGATGGCGACACCGAGTACTGCGCCGGCCTGGTGGCCTTCAACTCGATCTTCCAGGTCCTGTTCTTCTCCCTCTACGCCTGGATCTTCATCACCGTCCTTCCCGGCTGGTTCGGGCTGGCCGGTTCGGTGGTCGATGTCTCCATCGGCGAGATCGCCTGGTCGGTGTTCATCTACTTGGGCATCCCCTTTATCGCCGGCATGCTCAGCCGGTTGATCGGTATCAAGGTGAAGGGCAGGCAGTGGTACGAGGAGGTCTTCATTCCCCGGGTCAGCCCACTGACCCTGATTTTCCTGCTCTTCACCATTCTGGTGATGTTTTCGCTCAAGGGCGACTACATTGTTCAGCTGCCTTTTGATGTGCTGCGCATCGCCGTGCCGCTGGCCCTCTATTTCCTGATGATGTTCGCGGTCTCCTTCTACCTGTCGATGAAGGCCGGGGCGACCTATGAACAGACCGTTACCTTGAGCTTCACCGCCGCCTCCAACAACTTCGAGCTGGCCATCGCTGTCGCCATCGCCGTGTTCGGCATCAACTCGGGGGTGGCCTTTGCCGCGGTGATCGGCCCGCTGGTCGAGGTGCCGGTGCTCATCGGTCTGGTCACCGTGGCCCTGCGCCTGAAAGAACGGTATTTTCCCCATGTCCAGCGGACCCTGACCGGGGTCTGTCATGTCCGTGTCAAACCAGAGAGGTGAACCATGCTCCATGTGCTGTTCGTCTGTGAACACAACTCGGCTCGCAGCCAGATGGCCGAAGCCTTTCT
>JAUWAH010000102.1 GCA_030602145.1 Desulfobulbus sp. | reverse complement strand
GAAAACAACCGGACGGCCTCATCCCCCCATTCTGCGTCTCCTCTCTACCGCTTTCGTCAAGAGGAGGCGGTTCTAATCGGAGCACAGCGAGAACTCTCCGGGAGTGGACCGAGTATATTTCTTCGCTACGCTCGCCGAATCGACCCTTATCGACACAACATGCCCACGGTTCATTGTGCACGAGGCTCATTGGCAACGAAAACCAAGCGTCCGCCGGTTCCAGGCCGAACTCCCTGCTCCTGGTCGCTAGAGCTTGATCACAAGAATTCTGTGAGCCATGCCGCCGCCGAGGGCATAGCGGGTCCCGTTCTTTTCGATCAGCAACGCCCCGCCGGGTTGCTTCTGCACCACCGTGATGTCATCATTGGCCGATATCCCCATGCTGATCAACCGTTCCTGAACCTTGCTTCCCTCCGGCAGCAGGAGAACACGAACCAACTCGCCTTCGGCGGCCAGGGACAACGGAAAAGAGGGGCCCTGCTGGTGCTGGGAAACCGGGAAACCTCCGCGATGACGCATAAATGACCTCCATGAATGCCGATTGCCGTCGATGCCGGTGCCTGCATGGCGACCTGGCCATGGTGAAGGGATCGCGGCAAGGAACGGGTACGCTTTGAAGGGAAAAATCAGCCGATTGTCTTTATACCTTAGGATGGGGTTTGTATCCAAATTATATTAGCTAATCTTAATATATTATGATGCTGCAAAAGTTGATATTCGTCATTTCGAGGAGCGCAGCGACGGGAAATCTCATGATTATTCCGGTGAGTTCCCTCTGCGCCCGAAATGGCAATTCGGTCGTTTTCCTCCTTGTTCCGAGAGCATCAAAGAGAAAGATCCCTTTAAAAGAAGACGGCTTTGTCATTCCCGGGGCGGTCATCGGGGATCCAGTCCATGAACAATCAAAAGGTTATGGATTCCCGCCACAGCCTGTCCCTGTGAAGACGGGGGCGGAAATGACGGCAAAACTCACCAACGGGTCATTGGGCGAGAGGCTTATTTGAGAGGGGGTTGTCCCGGGCAGAGTCAGCAGATCGAGAGTGTTCGTTTGAGCGACGTCCCCGGGATGTATCGAGTCGATACATTCAACAGCCCCCCTTCGACGGGTTCTTATGACAAGGCAGGTTGCAGGCGCTCGGTAAGAGGGGTTTGCTTCTTGCTGTATGCCAAGGATGAGGCGTTGGCCACGGCGAGGACCGTGGTCAGGTTGTGCAGCAGGGCTCCTGCCACCGGCGAAAGCAGGCCCAGGGTGGTCAGCGCCAGGATGCCGCCGTTGAGCCCCAGGGCCAGGGTGTAGCATGCCCTGATGGTGCCCAGGGTCCTTCGTCCAAGGATCAGCGCCTCGGCGGCCTGGTCAAGACCACCGCGTTGAAGGACAATGTCGGCATACTCCACGTTCACATCCGCTCCGCCCTCGCCGACGGCCAGGCTGAGATCGGCGGCGGCAAAGGCCGGCGTGTCGTTGATGCCGTCGCCGAGCATGGTGACCACATCCCGGGGATGCCCGCGCTTCCAGGCCTCGATCCAGGCGGCCTTGGCCTCGGGCGACCGGTTGCAGAGCACCTGGTCAAAGCCTGAATCGATACCTTCGACCATTCCGGCGTAGCTGTCGCCGGTGAGCAGGACAAGGTGGCGGATGCCCATCGCCCTGAGCCGGGCAAGGGCCTCCGATGTGCCGGGACGAAGGCGATGGCTGACCTTTATGGCCCCGATCAGTCGTCCGGCGCAGGCCACCAGCAAGTCGGGGCTATCGGCTTGCCCCGGAGCGAGGGGGAGTTTGGAAAGATTGACTCCCTTCTCCCGCAGAAACGGCTCCCGGCCGACCACGATGGTCTGCTGCCCAACCCGGCCACAGACCCCCTGACCGATGACCAGCTCCGGCTCCACGACCGGAAGCAGCGGGGTCTGCATGGCCCTGGCCCTGGCAACCAGAGCGCGGCTGAGCGGGTGGCTCCATGCCTGTTGAACGCTTGCCGCCAGTTGGATGACCGAGGTTTCCAGGAAACGGCAATCAAGCACAGTGACTCCGGTCACCTCGGCGCTGCGGTCGGTGAGGGTGCCGGTCTTGTCCACCGCCAGCACATTCACCCTACCGGCGATCTCCACGTAGCGGCCACCCTTGATGAGGATGCCGCGTCGGGCGGCACTGCTCATGGCCCCGCTGACCGCCACCGAGGTGGAGAGGCGCAGGGCGCAGGGACAGGTGATGATCAGCACCGCCATGGCCTGCATCAGGTTGCCGGTGAGCAGAAAGGCAGTGCCTGCCAGTCCCAGGGAAATCGGCACCATGACCCGGGAGAACCGGCGGCTTGCCCGTTGCAGGTCACCGGGATCATGCTCGGCTTGTTCGATCAGCCGGATGATGGCGGCCAAGCGGGTGTCCTCACCGGAACATTCGATCCGGACCTTGAGGAATCCTTCGACCACCACGGTGCCGGCCAGCACGGTGTCGTCGGCGCGGCGCGGCACCGGCGCATCCTCACCGGTCAGGGCAGCCTCGTCGACAAAGGCGGAACCGGCCAGCACGGTCCCGTCGGCGGGCACACCATTGCCCTTGCGCAGCACAATCTCATCGCCGGGTCGGAGGCTGGCGGCATCGATCTCGATCTCCAGGCCGTCGCGCACAAGCCAGGCCCGCTGGCAGGTGTCGGTGAGCATCTCCCGCACCGCCTGGCGGGTGCGGATGCGGATGCGGTCCTCCAGCCAACCGGAGAGGTTGAACAGCCAGAACACCGTCAGTGCCGCCAGCGTCTTGCCGGTGAAGAGGGAGAAATAGAGCAGCCCGGTGGAGATCAGCCCCATGTCCGGCTTGCCGGAGCGACGCAGGGTATCGACGGCCTGGCGTTGAATGGGCAGGGAGAGCCCGAAGGCGACCAGGGCCGGCAGGGTGAGGATGCGGTTGGGGCTCGAGACCGCAGGAGCGAGGGCGAGAAACACCCGCTTGGCGTAGAGAAAGAGCAGATACAGGCCCGAGAGCAGCAGGATCGATCCGGAAACGTGGCCGCGGGGCTCGGTTCGCTGCGCCGCCGGACCGGTGATGCAGCCGCACCCTGAGTGGTGCGGCGGATGCGGCGCGGGGCCATCCGGGACAACGTCGAGGATTCGGGCGATCCGTGTCAATACAAAACCCGGATCAATCGGCCCCTCGGGATGTTCCAGGATGACCGAGCCGGAACTCGACCGCACCTGGACATTGTCCACCCCGGTCAAGGAAACGAGATCCCGGCTGACATGGTCGCAACGCTGCGGCTTGCGCCGCAGGCAGGGCACCGTGATGCGGGTGCGGTAGGAGGTATGCTGGCGGATGCGGTGGGACAGGGGTGGGGTCATGGCCTGGAAACGAGAACATGGGTGCCCGGCTCTCCACCGGTGGAGAGCCGGGCGGCCGGATTATTCCTTGTCGGCTTCGGCGACGGCCTCGGCCTTGGCATCCTCGAATTTTTCCTTCATTTCCTCAATGCCGCTTTGGGCGGCGGCGGTGAGCTTGGCAATGGCCTTGACCACTCCTTTCTGTACGCTTTCGTTGGTGACCAGCAAGGTGACGGCGGCCCCGATGAGCGCACCTTTCCAAAACTGGTTGCTCTGCAGATCGAGCCCTAGAAAGGTGTTGGCCGGGGTGGCCGGATACAACGGTTGCATTACCTGCTGGGTGTAGGCCTGGGCGGGTTTGTTGTGTTCCATGGAAGTGCTCCTTTGTGTTCGCTCTGGTTTGTCGGTGTGTTAGGTTTGGGACGATTGTTCCGCGGTGCGGGGTCGCCTCAGGGCTTGCTCAAAAGGTAGCTGACACCGGTGGCGGTGGCGATGGTGACCGCCAAGCCGAGCAGGCCGCCCCTGGTGAGCGCCGTGGAAGCCGCCGTGGCCGCGGCGGTGGCAAGGCCGCCCACCGCGCCCTTGGACAGGCTCTGGCTCACGGCTTCGCCCATGGTCATGTCACCGTCGCCGACCTTGTGCAGGTTGGCCCCCAAGGTCCCTGTGCCGACCACCACCAGGCCGAACAGGCCGGCGGCCAGCATCTGCGAGGTGTGCACCGCTGCCGGGGGGAGCTGCGCCGACGGGACCGGTTGCGGGATCAGTCCCGAAGCGGATGCCTGGTGAGCCTGGTTGTACTGGTACTGGGCGTTGGCCTGGGCCATGCCCTCTTCGGCCGTCATGCCGTTCATGTTGGTTTGGTGTTGCATAGGGTTACTCCTTCCCAGAGGTGAGGGGGTCGACGGCGGCATCTGCCGCCGGTTGTTGCGGTTGAAGTCCGGGGAACAGGCTGCCGAAGGTCTTGCCCATGGCTTCGCGCACCGGTTTGCTGGTGAGCAGGACGGTGGCCGCCGCCCCAACCAGCGCGCCCTTCCACAACTGGTCGTATTGGGCGGTGTTGGTGTACAGGGTTTTAACCACATCGGAAATCGTGGCCTCGCCCTGCATGAATTGCTCAAACGACTGGACGATCTGGCCGTAGCGTTGCTGCTCCATGGCCTGGCGGGCGGCAGCCTGCTCCGGGGTTTCCATCTGGACATAGACCATTCCGGGTTGTTGGCCCCCGTGATAGACAGGCGGTTGCGACGGGTAAAGCGGCTGCTGGTGGAAGGGCTGCTGGTAAACCGGTTGCTGATGGACCGGACCGACAAAATAGACCTGGCCAGTTGCCGGATCCACCGCATAGCCCGGCGGCAGGGGCTGGGGGGCCCACTGGTGATGGCGCTGATGGGCGGCGGCCTCCTCGTCGCCGGGCGTTGCATGATCCGCGCCGGGCAGGCCTGTTTGTCGTCCCCCCGCGGTTGCCGACGAGGCGGCGGCAGCCTGCGGTCCGGCCGCCTGGCTGTTCTCCTGTCCCGGTTCAGGCCCCCGGGGCTGGACCTTGTCGGCCGGCAGGGTCGCATTCGTCTTCATGGCCTCGGTATTCTGGGGCATGTTGCCTTGGTGCCCTTGTTCCATGGTGTTCTCCTTTGCTGTTGCCGATGAGTGCATGTTCAGGCCTCCGCCGAAGTGATCGACTGGGGGGCGGCCGGGGAACGGAAACGTTCCGGATCGTTGGCCAGCAGAGTCAGCAACTGCCGACGCACCTGATCGCGTTTGCCAGGGTACTGCCCCACCGAGGCCAACTCCTCCCAGAGCGGAGGCGGGAGGACATCGGCATCGTAATGGATCACCAGGGAAAGTGCTTTTTTATTCACCCGATAGTCGAGTATCCCCGGGATCGACGCAACGATGCCGGTCAGTTGACCCTCGTTGATTGTTCCGAGTTTCTGGGCGCCGTTCCAGTTGGCCTTCACCCTGATGCGACCGGCAACATGGTGGGCGATGGAAAGGTAGAGCATGTGGTCGAGCAGGCCATCGATAAGCTGTTCAGGGGTGTGCATCGATATCTTCCTTTGTTTCCAGGGGGATGAATTCAAGATGGGCGTTGATGTCGACAATGTCGCGCACGGCGAGAAACAGGAGCCGCGGCGCCTTGAGACCGTAGGCCGAAAACGACCACTTGCACTGCAAATCCAGGAGCAGGCGACCGTTGTCCAGACGTATCAGTCCGTTGACCGGCAACTGACGGCGAATGTCGACGAATTCCAGCACACCGATCAGCTTCGTCTGCCAGCGATTGCCGTCCACGGGGTGAAACTCGCGGCAGCCGCTCATGGCAAAGACGGCGCGTGGATGCTCGGGCAGCGAGAAATGACGGCGCATGGCCTCGGTGCGCTCGTGGTCGGCGGTGTCGAAGCAACGGGTTTCGACTTCCGCCCGGAGCAGGTGAACGACACGCTGGTCGACATCGATCTCCGCCTCGGCCCGCAGGCCGTCGATCGCCCATCCCTTAAAGGCGTGCATTGGCGCATGGGCGATGAAATCGATCCGGCTGTTGTCGGTCAACACATACTTCAATGATGTCCTCCTTGCTTAATTATTGGGGTGCTGTCCGCCGACCGCACCGGTTACAGCGGCAGGCGCTTCTTTTCCGGCTCCGTCGTCCGCATTTTCTGGCGATGGTCGCTCGTGCCGCAGGGGTGTTCCTGCCGCTGGCAGCGCTTGCAGCATTCCAGCGGCTCCACCGGCGGTTCCCAGCGCAGCAGCCGGCCCGAGTTGAGCAGGATGCCGCCGGTGTGCACGATATGGATCAGTCCGGCCAGAACCGGCGACAGGAACCCCATCATGGCCAGGGCCGCACCGATCAGATCGGTGGATACGGCCAGGTAGTGGTTCTGGTCGATGATGCGCATGGTCTGGTGGCTTAAGTTGCGCACCTTCATCAGTCCGTCGAGGTTGGAGTCGGCCAGGGCGATATCGGCGGCCTCCATGGCCACCTCGGCGCCGGCCGCGCCCATGGCCACGCCGATGTCTGCCCGGGCCAGGGCCAGGGCGTCGTTGACGCCGTCACCGACCATGACCACCGAGGCGCGGAGTT
This sequence comes from Desulfobulbus sp., assembly GCA_030602145.1. GTDB lineage: Bacteria > Desulfobacterota > Desulfobulbia > Desulfobulbales > Desulfobulbaceae > Desulfobulbus. The sequence continues at coordinate 1,327 of JAUWAH010000102.1, read as the reverse complement.
TGAGTTCGTCGACCCGACGGGCCTTCTCCTCCGGCATCAACTCGGCGCGGCACTCGTCAAAGGGAAAGACGTCCATCAGCGTTTCGGCGATTTCGCGGCTGTCGCCGGTAACCAGATGCAGGGACCTGACACCGTCGCGGCGCAAACAGTTGAGTACCCGCACCGCCTCGGGCCGCACCGGGTTGGCCACGCCGATCATCCCCTGAACGCCGCCGTTCTTGGCCACATAGACCACGGTGTTGCCCATGGAGCGCTGGTTGGCCGCCTTCTTGTCGAACCAGCGGACATCGATCTGATGTTCGTCCATGAACTGGCGGTTGCCCACCAGGATCACCGCATCGCCGCCGACGGTGCAGAGCACGCCACGGCCGGCCTTGAAGTCGCAGACCGCATGGGGTTCCGGGCTCAGGTTCCGTTCGCGGGCCGCCGCCAGGATGGCCTTGGCCATGGGATGCTGGTTGTGCGACTCGGCGGTGGCGGCCATGGCAAGGATGGCGTCCCCGGACATCGACGGGGTGCGGCCGTGGATGGCGATCACCTCCGGCTGCTCCATGGTCAGGGTGCCGGTCTTGTCGAAGCAGTAGATATCGGCCTTGCCCACGGTCTCCAGGTAGAGACCGCCCTTGATCAGGATCGAATGCCTGGCGGCGTTGGCCAGGGCGGCGGTGACGGCCGAGGAGGCGGCCAGCACCGTGGCACAGGGGCAGGACATCACCAGCATCACCGTCAGGGCGCGCATCGGGTCCAGGGTCAAAAGCAGGGTCAGGGCCGTGGCGGCAAAGCCGATCTTCATCAGCCGCCCGGCCAACTGATCGGCCTTCTGCTCGACCGGCGCCTTGTTGGCCAGGGAATCCTCGACCATCTTCATGATGTGGGCCAGGTAGGTGTCCTCGCCGGTCTTGACCGTGCGAATGAACAATACCCCCTGACTGATGATGGTGCCGGCGAAAACCTGGTCGCCGCGGGTGCGCAAGAGCGCCTCCGATCGGCCGTTGATCGAGGATTCGTCCACCAGGGCCTCGCCCTCATGGACCTCGCCGTCCACCGGGATGCGTTCGCCGGTGTGGACCGCCACCACGTCGCCGGGTCGGATCCGGCTCACCGGCGTCTCCACCTCCATGCCGTCGACCATGACGAAGGCATTGGCCGGCGCCACCTGAAGGATGTCACGGATGGCCTGGCGGGAGCGCTGGGCCACGTATTCCTCGGTCAGTTCGGCCACGTTGTAGATCCACAGGATCTGGAGGGCGGAGAAGGCCTGACCCATGGCGATGGTGATCAGCGAGCCGGCGGCGAGAAACGGCGCCACCGTGACCTTCCTGTTCAC
>JAUWAH010000294.1 GCA_030602145.1 Desulfobulbus sp. | reverse complement strand
CTCCACCTCCAACTGGGTGTCGCTGTCGCTCTTCACCTCGATCAGGTCCTGGAAGCCGAGGGTGACGAACTCGTCGCCGTACTTGATGAGGACATCGAAATAGGAATTGGTGACCGCGGTCTGATAGCGGGAGGCGGTCTGGAAGGGCACCGGCCGGATGCCGTACTTCTCCCCGGCCTCCTGCTCCAGTTCCGGTTTTTCCTGGGGATCGACAAACTCGACCCTGACCCGGCCGTCACCGGCCACCTCATATTCGCGCAGCAGGTCGCGGAGCTGCGGCTGCAAGGGAGCCAGCAGCGGATGGGTCTGGGCGGAGAAATAGCCGCGGATCAACAGCGGCTCCTGCAAGCGGGCGAGGTAGGAACGGCTCGCCGGCGAAATCGAGTACATCTTGCCTGCGGTCAGGTCGGCACGCAGGCTCGCCACCGGTGCCAGCCACAGGTTGACCGCCAGAAAGTTGGCCACCAGCAGCCCGGTCAGCGCCAGCCAGCGGCGATGGACGCGGTTGCCCGGATTGGAGGCCCAGCGCTGCCGTTCCAGGCTGTAGACGTTGAGGCAGAGGAAGATGCCGATCAGGCTGAGGGAATAGACCAGGTCGCGCAGGTCGATCACGCCCCGGGTGATGGCCGCGAATCGGGAACCGGCGCCGAAGAGCTTGAGGAACTCGCCGGCCTCGTTGCCGAAGAAACCGGTCAGGGTGGGTGAGCCCAGCAGATAGAGGGAAGTACAGGCCAGGGTGGTGACGATCAGGCTGATGATCTGGCTGTTGAACTGACCGCTGACGAACAGGCCGATGGCGATATAGGCCCCGGCCAGGCAGAGGCTGGCCAGGTAGCCGCCGAACACCGGCCCCCAGTCCAACTGGCCTATCAGGGCGACGGTCAGCGGCAGGGGCAGGGTCAGGGCCAGGCCGATGGCCACCAGCCCGAGGCAGGCGAGGAACTTGCCGCCGACCAGCACCGGCAGTCCGACCGGCGCGGTCAGCAGCGGCTCCAGGGTGCCGGCCCGGTGCTCCTCGGACCAGACCCGCATGGTGATCGCCGCCGACAGGAAAATCAACAGCAGGGGCATCCACTCGAACATCGGCCGGACATCGGCGAGGTTGCGGGAAAAAAAGGTCTCCACCCAGAAAACGATGAACAGGGTGGCGGCGAGAAAGGCGCCAAAAAAGATGAAGGCCGCCGGCGTGGCGAAGAAGACCGCCAACTCCCGGCGGGCGACGGTGCGCAGGGTGCTCATTGTTCCCTTCCTCCAGTCAGGTTGATCTCACTGAATACTTTCTCCAGGGTCCGTGCTTCCGGGTAAAGACCGTAGAGGTTCCAGCCCCAGCCGATGACGGCGGCGGCCACCACCGGCGCCAGTTGCCGGGCCGGCACCGTGGCCGACAGGGCAAAGGTCGCCGCGTCCTCCCCGGTCTCCACCGGCTCGACTGCGACCACGCCCTCGATATCGCCCAACAGGGCCAGGGCTTCCCGGCGATCCTCGGTGTGCACCAGCAGCCTCCGCCCCTGGTTCAACTCGTCCAGACGGGCGTCGAGAACCTTGCGGCCATGCTGGATGATGATCACCCGGTCGCAGATGGCCTGGACCTCCTGGAGGATGTGGGTGGAAATGATTAGGGTCGACTCCCTGGCCAGGTCGCGGAGCAGGCCGCGCATGTGCTGGATCTGGGTGGGATCAAGCCCGTTGGTGGGTTCGTCGAGGACCAGGATCCCGGGCCGGTGAAGGATGGCCTGGGCAACACCGACCCGCTGCCGATAGCCGCGCGACAGGGTGGAGATGGTCTGCGCGGCCTTGTCGACCAGCGCGGTCCGCTCCAGGGCGTCGCGGAGCAGCGGCCCCATCCGGTCGGGCGGAACCCCGTGCAGGGTGGCCTGGTAGTGCAAATAACCAGCCACGGTCATCTCCGGATAAACGGGACAGTTCTCGGGCAGATAGCCGATCATTGCCTGGATGGCGCGCCGGTCGGCCCCCATCTCCAGGTCGTCGACCCGGATGGTGCCTTCGGTCGGCTCGAGAAAACCGGTCAGCATCTTCATGATCGTGGTCTTGCCGGCGCCGTTGTGGCCCAGCAGGCCGACAATCTCACCGGCCTCGATGGCAAACGACACATCGTCGACCGCCTTGAGCGGCCCGTAGGCTCTGGTCAGATGTTCAACATGGATCATCATGGCTGATCTCCTGAAGAAAAAGCGGCTTACACCGCAGGCAGAGGAAACGGGACGGGATGGATCAGGTCGGCCGGTGCGGCGGGCTGCCGCCGGAAGGGGCAAAACAGAGGAAGGCCGGGACCCAGTTCCGGGCAACGGCTGTGCGGGGTTGACGAACCAACGACATGACTCAACGACGGAAACTGATCAAAAGTGCAACATATCCCGGTAGATGGCATTGGCGCAAACCATAAAGGCGCACCTCGCCCTTGTCAACCGTCTCCGGTCTCATTTCGGCCGAAAACCGGCTCAGACAGTATGGCACCTCATCCCGCCTGACCCTTGCCGACCCGGAAGGTGGTCATGACAATGCCGCCGAAGATGAGCAGGGCGCCCTGGCCGTGGTGCCAGGCCAGGCTTTCGTCGAGAAAGATCACCGCCAGAATGGTGCTGAACACCGGCATGAGATGCACGAAGGGACCGGCCCGGTTGGCGCCGATGGCGCCGATGGCCCGGTTCCAGAAGATAAAGGCCAGTACCGAGGCGAACACCGCCACATAAAGGATGGTGACCAGCGAGGCGGCATTGACGGTGAAGGTTTTGCCGCCGGCCATCTCCAGCAGGTAGAGGGGAAAAATGGCCGTCAGGCCAACAATGTTGATGGCCGTCAGGTAGGCCAGGGGATGGAGCCCCCGTGGGTAGCGTTTGAGGTTGGACGAATACAGGGCCCAGACCACCGCCGCCCCAAGGACCAGCAGGTCGCCACGGTTGAACGACACCCCAAGCAGGGCGGCCGGCTCGCCCCCGGCCATGATCAGCAGCACACCCAGCAGAGAGACGAGCACGCCGCCGCACTGACGCAGGCTCATGGTCTCCCGGTAGAGCAGCCAGGAGAAGACCAGGATGAGCACCGGAATGCAGGAGTTGACCAACACGGCGTTGATGGCGGTGGTGTACTGCATGGCCAGGTACAGCAGGGTGTTGAAGCCGAGGACGCCGAGCAGTCCCTGCACCACGATGAACCGGCCCTGGGCGCGAAGCGTCTGCCGCTCGGCCCACAGGTGACGGTGGGCGATGGCGACCAGGATCAAAAGGGCCACCGACCAGCGCCAGAAGGAGAGCGCCATGGGCGGGATGGCGGCGTGCATGCCCCGGCTGAGGACGAAGTTGCCTGACCAGAACAGGGTGGTAAGGACGAGCAGCAGGTAGGGCATGCGGTGGCCGGTGATTGGTGGTGATGGTGGCCGCGGGCAGCAGTCTGGCGGCGAATTCGGCGGCCATTGTACCGCCAAACGGAACGTCCCGCCAGTCCGGAGTCGGGGTCGAGGGTATCCGCAACGCCGACAGCCCCCTTCCCCTTGCCCGCCCCTTGGTTCCGCTTGGAAATTGACTTGACCACCTTGCCGTCCCTGGGTATGAGCATGGAGAGCATCCAGACAGGCCATCCTCCCCACTCCCTTCGCCGCGTGACCCGATGCCGACTCTCTCCGCCCTCCTGCTCCGTGTCTTTGCCCCCTTCGCCGCCGGCTATTTCCTCTCCTATCTCTACCGGGTGGTCAACGCCGTGCTTGCCCCGGAACTGCTCCGCGACCTCGGCATGGGCCCCTCGGCCCTCGGCCTGCTCACCGCCACCTACTTCATCGCCTTCGCCTCCTTTCAACTGCCGCTGGGGGTCCTCCTCGACCGCTTCGGCCCCCGCAGGGTGGTGGCCCTGCTCCTTCTGGTGGCGGCCCTCGGCGCCTTCGCCTTTGGCAGGGCGGAAACCATCACCCAGTTGATCGTCGGCCGGGCCCTGATCGGCCTGGGGGTGTCCGCCTGCCTGATGGCCGCCTTCAAGGCCTACACCCAGTGGTTTGCCGCCGACAAGTGGCCGCTGATCAACGGCTTTCAGATGGCCGCCGGCGGCCTGGGAGCCCTGGCCGCCACCTCGCCTGTGCAGTGGCTGCTGCCCTGGGCCGGATGGCGCGGAATTTTTCTCGGTCTGGCCCTGGCCACGGTCCTGGTGGCGCTCCTGATCCTGCTGGTCGTTCCCGAACGGCGGGCCGAGGGAAGCCCCGAGCGGTTCGGTGATCAGTTGCGGGGCATCGGGACCGTGTTCTCCAGCCTCGACTTTTGGCGGGTCGCGCCG
>JAUWAH010000214.1 GCA_030602145.1 Desulfobulbus sp. | reverse complement strand
GGATCTCGTCGTCGCCCAAGATATATGATCCGCGTTCCTCGACGGTTGTCTCTACGTTCTTGACCGGCTCCACGGCACCGGGATCGGTATTGTAGACCATCTTGATCTCCTTGATCCCCACCCGTTTGCCGACGATGGGCCGTTTCCCCTCCTTGAGGGTCGGCTTGAATACATAGTATTCATCAGGATTGACCGCGCCCTGAACCACGTTCTCCCCCAGGCCCCAGGCACCGGTGAGGAAGACCGCGTCCTTGAAACCCGATTCGGTGTCGATGGAAAAGATGACCCCCGAGCAGGCGGAATCGGACCGCACCATCTTCTGCACCACGATGGACAAATAGACGTCGAACTGGCCGAATCCCTTGTCGTGTCGGTAGGAGATGGCCCGGTCGGTGAACAGGGAGGCGAAGCAGCGCTTGCAGGCGTCGATCAGGGCTTCCGGGCCACGGATATTGAGATAGGTCTCCTGCTGGCCGGCGAAGGAGGCGTCGGGCAGGTCCTCGGCGGTGGCCGACGACCGGACCGCCACGTCGACGTTCTTGCCGTACTCCGCCTCCATCTGTTCATACGCGGCGATGATAGCCTGGCGCAGATCGACCGGGAACTCGGCGGATCGGATGATTGCCCGTGCCTTGGCCCCTCTCTCCTGCAGGTTGCGCAGATCGTGGGTGTCCAGTCCGGCCAGGGCTTCGCGGATGGCCGCTTCGATACCGGCCTCCTTGAGCAGATAGCGGTAGGCATAGGCGGTGATTGCATAGCCGTTGGGCACCGCCACGCCTTTTCCGGTCAACTTCTGATGCATTTCACCCAAGGACGCGTTCTTGCCGCCCACCATCGGCACGTCCTCGATGCCGATCTCGTCGAACCAGAGAATGAGTGCTGTGTCGTGTGAACTCTTCATTGCGTCCTCCCCGTGAAAGGAAACCGCCGACCAACCCGCACACACCGTCCGCAACAGGTGGCGATTGCCGGCTTGTTGATTGCTAACATGACGACAATAAAAAATAACTCCGCACCGGTCAACCGAAACGTCGCCCCCTCCCCGGACGCTCCGGAGACCGCACCCAACGTCCCGTGCTTGCCAACAGCCGGGTAACAGGCTATGATGACACGTCTTTGTTATATCCATGGACCCAGCACCCGCATGCCGATGGAGTTGCCATGACCAGAGAACAAGCAATTGAAGCGATCACCACCCGGTCCATCGTTGCCGGCTGCCACGATGACAGCAACTATTTCGAAGCGATCAGACGGTTGGTCGAGGGCCGCAACCTGGCGGCGAACGAGCCGGAGCGGCGGACGTGGCAGGCGGCCATCGACCGCGTCTACGGATTGATCGCCGACGAGATGCTCACCCGGACGGGCCGACCGACCAAACCGATCTCCTTCGGCACCTCCGGCTGGCGGGGCATGCTGGGCAAGGATCTGTTCGTCAGGTCGGTGGCGGTGGTCACCGCCGCCATCCTCGGGCTCTACCGGGAAGCTGAACACAGCGAGGAACTCAGGCAGGCTCTGGGCGTGTCCGGTTTCGCCGAGATGCAGAGCCGCGGCTGCGTGGTCGGCTTTGACAACCGATTCGGTGGTGCCCTGCTGGCCGGTGCCGCAGTCCATGTTCTCCACGCCAACGGGGTGACGGTCTATTACGCCGGCGAAGCCACCACCGGCGCTCTTTCCGCCTCGGTGCTCGTCCGTCGGGCCGCTTTCTCGATCAACCTGACCCCCAGCCACAATCCGCTCGAATACGGCGGTTTCAAATACAACGCCGCCGATGGAGGCCCGGCCGCCCCGATCCTCACCGACACCATCACCCGACTGGCCGGGGAGTATATCGGACAGGAGCGGGTGGATTTTCTTCCGGCCGATCTCGACCTGCATCAACCGTTCGACAACCTGCCGGGACTCATCCGTGAAGACGCCTTGGCCAGTTGGCAGCAGTTGGTCCGCAGAGGCGCATCCCTCCACGGGATCGATTATGACCGTCTGCTCGCCGACCTTGCTGCCAGTGACCGGATCGCGGTCTGTGTCGACGCCGTCCACGGCGCCTCGCGGACCTACCTGGGACGGCTGCTCGACAACCCGCCCGGTGCACGGTTGACCGTGCTGCGCGACACCGCCGATCCGACCTTCGGCGGCATCGCCCCGGAGCCCTCTTCGGCCAACATGCAGCCGGTGCTCGCTGCCCTGGCTGTCCGCCCGGAGCCTCTCAAGATCGGCGCCATCATCGACCCCGACGGCGACCGTATCCGTTTCACCGACGGCACCATCGAAATATCCATGAACCAGTTCGGGGCCATGGCCTACCATTTTCTCCATGAGATCAAGGGGAAACGTGGCATGGTCGCCAAAACCGTGGCCTCGAGCAACCTGGCCAACGGCCTGGCCGCCCGGTTGGGCGAGGCGGTCTTCGAACCCAAGGTCGGTTTCAAGGAATTCAAGCCGGTGATCGACAAGGCACTGGTCTATTTCGAGGAATCCGACGGCATCTCGATCATCGGCCACACCCCGGAAAAGGATGCCTTCATCGGGTTGATTTTGGCCATCGACATGGCGCTCACCCTCGACAAGCCCCTTGGGCAGTATCTCGCCGACATAGAAGACCGCTTCGGCCGATACTACCCCGACCGCGACGGGGTCGCCGTCTCCCGGCAGGGAGAGGCACTCCTGCAGACCTTGGATCAGCTGCGCGCCTATGGTCCGGGCAGCCGGGTGCGGGTCGGCAACGCCGAGAAGACCATCACCGAGGTGATCGACATCGACGGCCGCAAGATGCTCCTCGATGACGGTTCATGGATCATGATCCGTCCCTCCGGCACCGAGCCCAAGGTTCGGTTCTACGTGGAGGCCCGAACACCGGAAGAAACCGCCCTGCTGGTAAAAAGTGCCAAATCGATGCTTGCCGAAATAGGTCTCTTGCCCTAATGTAGCAAGCTGGACGCGATCCTTTGCGACCATCACCGCGACAGACGCACCCCCCCAAACTCCTCAACCCGGTGAACGGCCATGTGGGAATATACGGATAAAGTTCAGGACCATTTCATCAATCCACGGAACGTCGGTGAAATCGAGAATGCCGACGGCGTCGGCAACGTCGGCTCCATCGCCTGCGGCGATGCCCTGCGCCTGACCATCAAGGTCGACGAAAACCAGGTGATCACCGACGCCAGATTCAAGACCTTCGGCTGTGCCTCGGCCATCGCCTCCTCCTCGGTGCTCACCGAGATGCTCAAGGGCATGAAGCTTGAGGACGCCAAGAAACTCACCAACGACGACATCGCCAAGGCCCTGGGCGGCCTGCCCAAGGAAAAGATGCACTGCTCGGTCATGGGGCGCGAAGCGCTGGAAGCGGCCATCGCCGACTACACCGGCGCCATCCTGCCCATGGCCCAGGGCGAGGTGGTGTGCGAATGCTTCGGGGTCACCGATCTTGAAATCATCCGGGCGATCCGGGAAAACTCGCTGACCTCGGTGGAGGATATCACCAATTTCACCAAAGCCGGCGGCGGCTGCGGCAAGTGCGAGGGCAAACTCCGGGGACTGCTCGCCGAAACGGTGGAAGGCGCACCGGCGCAGCCCACGGGAACAGCCGGGAAGAAACGGATGACCACCTTGGAAAAGATCAAGAAGATCGAGGAGGTCATTGAACGGGAAATCAAACCGACCCTGAAAAAGGATGACGGTGACATCCGGCTGATCGATGTCGACGGCGATTTCGTCACTGTGTCGCTGCGGGGAGCCTGCGCCGGCTGCCACTCGTCGCGGACCACCTTGAAGGAGTATGTGGAGAAAAAGCTGCGCGAACAGGTGCTCGACACCCTGATCGTTGAGGAGGACAGATAAATGACTATCCTCCCCGAGCAGGTCATCTACATGGACAACAACGCCACCACCCGGATCGCCCCCGAGGTGCTGGAGGCCATGACGCCCTATCTGACCCAATTTTACGGCAACCCCTCCTCGATGCACACCTTCGGCGGCCAGATCGGTCAGGCGATCAACCAGGCCCGCCAGGAGGTCGCCGACCTGCTCGGGGCCGATGCCGGGGAAATCGTGTTCACCAGCTGCGGCACCGAGTCCGACTCCACGGCCATCCTTTCCGCCTTGCAGAGCTATCCCGAGAAGAACCATGTGGTGACCACCAGGGTGGAACATCCGGCGGTGAAAAACCTGTGCGACAACCTGGAGATCTTCACCGGTCGCAAATACCATGTGACCCGTTTGCCGGTCGAGGCCGACGGCACCCTGGACCTGCAGCGCTATCGGGAATGCCTCAAAGACGACACCGCCATCGTCAGCGCGATGTGGGCCAACAACGAAACCGGCGTGCTCTTCCCGGTGGAGGAGATGGCGGACATTGCCCGGCAGCGTGGCGTGCTCTTCCATACCGATGCCGTGCAGGCGGTGGGCAAGATTCCGATCAACCTCAAGGAAACGGCCATCGATTTCCTCTCCCTGTCCGGCCACAAGCTCCACGCCCCCAAGGGAGTGGGTGTGCTCTACGTCCGCAAGGGGACACCGTTCGTGCCGTTCATGAACGGCGGCCACCAGGAGCAGGGGCGTCGGGGCGGCACCGAAAACGTCGCCTCGATCATCGGCCTGGGCCGGGCCTGCCGGTTGGTCGCAGAGAAGATGGAGGAGGAGAACACCAGGGTGCGCGCCCTGCGTGACAAGCTTGAGGAAGGGCTTCTGGGTTCGATCCCGAAATCACTGCTCAATGGCCACAAAACGGAACGGTTGCCCAATACCGCCAACATCAGCTTCGAGTATGTCGAGGGCGAGGCCATCCTCCTCCACATGAACCAGCACAATATCTGTGCCTCCTCGGGATCGGCATGTACCTCCGGCTCCCTGGAACCGTCCCACGTGCTTCGGGCGATGGGCGTACCGTTCACCGCAGCGCACGGCTCCATCCGTTTCAGTCTTTCGATCTACAATACCGAGCAGGAGGTCGATTTCGTGCTGGCGACCATGCCGGCGATCATCGCCAAGCTGCGCGCCCTCTCACCCTTCTGGGAAGACAACTAGGCCCCTTTCGGCGCCGTCCTCAACCGGGGCGGCGCCTTGCGTTTGCCAACCCTTTCCCGTCGGACCCTCGCATGCGCATCATTGAACCCAGCTTCGCCATCCTTGATGAACTTGACCGGCAACCACTGCCGGTGCGCATCGAATTCTGTGGCCGGATCTGCTACAAAAGCGAAAACCGGATCGACGGCGACTCCGCCATCCCCTTTGTCCGTAAAATGGCCGAGAACGGCCACAATTCGGTCCTGGAGATGGGCGTGGTCACCCTGG
>JAUWAH010000075.1 GCA_030602145.1 Desulfobulbus sp. | reverse complement strand
CGATTTCCGGCTTCAACTTCTTGATATGGCGGAGGGTTTCGATCCCGTCCATGTCCGGCATCTTGACATCCAGAACGATGACATCGAAATCCTTGCCTTCCAGCACCTGGAGGGCCTTGATGCCGCTGGCTGCGCCCTCGGCCTGGATTTTCCGCGCATTCAACCGTTTGACAATGGTCTCCCGGAAATCGTCCTCGTCGTCTACAATCAATACCCGCAATGAATCCATTGTGTTCCTTAGTGTTTGGGCAGGAGAATGGTGAAGACCGTTCCCTCGCCTACCTTGCTCTGCACCCTGATTTTTCCGCCCAGCTTTTCGATGATGCTGTAGGAGATCGAAAGACCGAGGCCGGTTCCCTTGCCGACTTCCTTGGTGGTGAAGAACGGATCGAAAATTTTGTTCAGCTCGCTTTCCGGAATACCCGGCCCGGTGTCGGCGAGGTCAATTTCAATTTCATCGGTTTTTTGGTGATAACAGGTGGACACGGTGATGGTCCCGTCGTGACCGATGGCGTCGATGGCGTTGTTGAGGAGATTGAGCACCACCTGCTGGATCTGGGAGAGATCGCTGGTGATGACCGGCACATTGTCCCCGTATTCCTTGACGAAGCGGATGTTAACATACCGTGCTTCATTTTCAAGGAAACCGGTGGTTTCTTCCAGGAGGTTATGGATATTGATCTTTTCCTTGGCAGGTTCCATCCGGCGGGCGAAGCCGAGCAGGTTGTGGATGATCTTGCGCGCCCGTGCGACATGCTGTTCGATTTTATCGACCGATTCGTTGAATTCGGAGAAATTCGGGCTGGCGGCGATGTCCTCCTCAGCCAGCAGGTCTTTCATCCATCCGGCCTTCTCGGCGATGGCAGCCAAGGGGTTGTTGACCTCGTGGGCTATTCCGGCGGCCATCTTGGAGAGCGCTATCATCTTGTTGGCCTGGAGGAGCATGTCGGAGTTGGTCGCGTTCTCCCGGTCGGTTTCCTTGATTCGGTTGATCAGGGTGTTGGTGAACAGGGCCGCTCCGGTTCCGATGATGGTCAGGCCGAGGCCGGTGAAGAAGACCATCCAGTACTTGCCTTTGAGCAAGGGTGAAAGGATCTCATCGGGGCTTTCCTTGATCACCAGCACCCATTTGGTGTTGTGAACGCGCACGGCGGCAAAAAAAGCGTCGACGCCGTCATAGTCGATCCTTTCCACCCTGGTGGTGGCGATGGAGGAAAAATCGGGATAGGAGTGTGCTTTGAAGGAATCGGAGACAAACTCGGGAAAGGTGGGGGTTTCGAGGTAATCGCCGCCGAAGCGGGGTTTGGTCTGCAAAGCGTTTTCACTGTTGACCACAAAGGCATCGCTCAATTTGCCGATCCAGGCTTTCTGCACGATATCGTCGATGTTCTTCAGGTTGATCGTCACCCTGAGTATCCAGGAGCTGCTCTTGTCCCTGACCATGACCGCGATGATGAAATGGGGGACCTTGCGATAGCCCATGAAGATGTCGCTGATGAAGATGCCGTTGGCCCGGACGGCGTTGAACCAGGGTTCGTTCTTGTAGTTGACCTGCTTGAGCAGCTCATAAAAGGGACCCACGTAGGAGAGGTGGCGGCCCTCGCTGTCGATGATGCCGATGTCCATGTAGGTGTTGGACTTGGCATGCATGATTTCAAAAACTCTGGTGAGATAGGTTTCGTCGGTGAGTTGCTCGAATGTGTTGGTGTTGGCGACGGTATACAGTTGGGCAATGCGTTCGTTGAAGAACAGATCGATGGCGTCGCGACGGTTCTCGGCGCTGTTGCGGAGGGTTTCGGTGACTTTTTCCGTGTAGATCCGATCGAAAAGCAGATAGAGAGAAATATTGACAAAGAGCAGAGGCACCACGGAAAAACAGACGATGGCCAGCCAGTGCTGCCACCAGAGTTTTCGATAGTTCCTTTCCATGGTAGTCTCCTTACGCCAGTTTCTTCACGTAAATTTGCGCTCCGCTGTTCGATCGGAAGAGGTAAAATGAACGTGCTCCACTGAAGGAATGCATCGCATACCCTTGGCGTTCGCCGTCGCAGGTCCCCTCAAGACTGCCTTCCGCCTGATACGCGACAGTAATCCCTACAAAGCAGGGCATTGCTTGTCAATTCTTTTTCCTTTCGGGGCGGCGGGCTCAGCCAGAGGTAATCTCTTCGGTTTTTAGGGAGATGCAGGCGACGTCCCCCAGGCGGACACGCTCGGGTTCATTGACCAGCATCACCACTTCACCGTGATCGGAGCGAGAAATGGTGGCCGTGCTCAGGTGTTCTCCCGACGACCGGTAGATGTCACCCTCCATGCCGGGTCGCAGGATACCGCCGCCGTGAAATTCGAAGGTGATTTCAGTGCCCAACTGAGTCCGTCGCAGCTTGAAAATCTCGCCACAGTGGTGCACGGCAAGGTGTCGGGCCCAGAGCCGTCCCAGGATGAAATTGGCGACGGCGGCGAGGCAACCGCAGACGACCAGGCCGATGACGAAGAAATACGGACTTCTGCCCGTCTTTCGGGTCAGGAAGGAGGGGGAGTTGGCGTTAAGGCTGGCCTCATCGGGCCACACCTTGATGGTGAAGACCAGGGCCGGGTTTTGTTTTTCACCGAACTTGTCTTTCACCTTGATGACGAACTGGCCTTCGCGGGCGAACGTATCCACGACGATATGGCCGCGCCACATGGAGCCGCCGAGCCAATAGCCGGTGAACACTTTTTCCGGAAGAAGCCGGACCGAACCGTCCGCAGGTTCTCCCTCGATGACGAAGTCCTTGATGAATTCGGTGCGGGCCGGCATCGGGCCGCTGATCGCATAGTGGCTCTCGGGGATGAGTTCGATGAGGCCCCGGGAACCGCCGAGACCACCGACCAGAGCATCTCCCAGGGACAGGAGGGCGCCGACGAACAGCACCATGGCCAGGAGCCCGGCCCGTTTATGCCAAAGAGCGTACCGGGCGCCGGCGATCATACGGCCACGGGACGGCGTTTGCCAAGAAAGCGTTTGCCGGCGAAACCGAGGGCAAAGGTGGGAATCAGCAGGGAGAAGAGCGTCTTGAAAAAGGTGGGAGTGAATGCATCGGGATAGAGGGAGGCCCGGTACATGGCGACAAACAGGGCCACGAGCACGAGCAGATTGATTCCTGCCACCAGGATTTTGTGGCAAAGAAAGAATCTGTATTCCGACATGGGGGTTACCTCCAATCGAGCGGGCGGGCGGGGAACTCGCCCCGCCCGCCCCGGTTGTCAATCTTTCTGTTACTTCTTGAAGATATCGGTCTTGGTGATGTTCATGAACCGCAGCGCCTGTCCGGGAGTCCGGTAGGTCAGCCGCACCTCGTCACCGGCATCCCAGGTACTCTCGGGATAGTCGAGGTACTGGTCCGGAATGGTGAAGGTGACAAGTTTCTTCTGGCGGCCGGAATAGACGGTCACGGTCTTCTTTTCCTTGTCGACGACGGGGAACTTCTTGGCCTTGTTGGCATCCTTGTCATACACCAACGGGTGTTGACTGTCGATACCCTGTTGCAGGTCAACGATATTGATCGGGATGAACACCAGCTTCTGGGTCCTGGTGTCGTAGATCTCGACCTCTTTTTTATCGGTGTCGAGCTTCAGCCGCTGGCCGGCCTTGGGCTCGGGGCCGGTCTCGGCCGGGTTGGTCGGCAGTTTGAAAACCGAGGGCGGCAGCATGTCATACACAGGTTTCAGGGAGTCCATGGCGCTGTCATGGATGATGGTCATTTCCTTGGTGTCCTTGTTGAAGGCGACAACCCGGCCCTGCTCGACCTTGGGATAGTCATCCTTGTTGCACCCGGCAAGGGACAGCACCAGGGAGGCAGCGGCCAGAGAAATCAGTATGTTTTTCAATTTCATGGGTAAGTTCTCCTTATGCATTCTTCCGGTTTATGCAGCCTGCTGCTTGCGGCGCAACTCTTCCTTCACGCCCGCGACCATGCGGACGAAGATGTACAGCGACATGCAAAAGACCAGGCCGAGAACCAGGACGGTCGACGCATTGTCGAGCAGGGTGCCATAGCCGGGGAACCATGGCTTGACCAGCTTGAACAGGATGGAGACCGCGCAGCCGATGACCGCCAGGCCGAAGGCGATGCGGATGCCGTAGCCCTTGATGTACTTGGTGGCCACTGCGCCGACCTGGGCACCCATGGCGGCGCCGACCAGCATGATCATGGCGGCGACCAGCTCGGTGCGGCCCTTGTAGGTGTAGGTGAGGGCGCCGTACAGACCGGAGATGGCGACTTCAAAGAGGTCGGTGCCGACGGCGACATGGGTCGGGCAGCCGATCAGGTAGATCAGGGCCGGCATGCGGATCAGACCGCCGCCGATGCCGAGGATACCGGCCAGCCAGCCGGTGAGGAAGCTGACGATGATGGGCAGCCAGGCCGAGCAGTAGATGCCGGCTTCCTTGAGCTGTACCATCGGCGGGATCTTGATCTTGTGGAGGGTCTTGTGCCACTCGACACCGGTGGCGCCGGCTTCGAGTTTCTCGCCGCGGGCAGCGGCGGCCTTTTCTTTCTGGCGGCGCTTGTTGACATCGTGGAACACCATCCAGGCGATCATCGTCAGCAGGCCGATGTAGAGCCAGCGGACAACCTTCTCGACCGAGCCGATCCGCTCAAGCCACATGACCATCTGGGCGCCGACCTCGAAGCCGACCACCGTGCCGACCAGCATGATCATTCCGAGCTTGTAGTCGACGTTGCCGAACTTGCCGTGCCGCATGGTGGAGATGAGCGACTTGCCCGCCATGTGGGCGATGTCGGTGCCGATGGCAAAGGCCATGGGGAATCCGAGGATGTTGAGGCCGGGGGTGACCATCCAGGCGCCGCCCATGCCGAAGAAACCACCGATGATACCAACACCGACGCCAAGAATGATCAGGCCGGGCCAGAAAATTTTAACGCCCGCAATGGGCATGAGAATGTAAAGCCAGTCCATGGGAGTCTCCTTGGGTGCGGATTAATGTTCAGCCAATTCGCGGGATTTGAGATCGATGCCGATCCAGTTCATGATAATGTCGGCCATGACGCCGAAAATCACACCGGTCACCGGAATGATGATGATGGTCAGGATGGCGAACTGGACGTGGCTCTCATTGTACATGTTGGCCCACCAGGCCATGACGCCGTCCAACTTGCGGGTGTCGGCCACGATGACAATCGGGGCACCGCCGCCGCCTGCAGCCAGTGAAATGCTGGGCGCAAACAGGATCAGGCCCAGGATTGCCCACCATAACCTCTGTAGTCGATTCTTCATTGCTTCCTCCTTGTTGTGATGTTCGTCGATGGGGTTGCTGCTCATTTTCCCGGGACAGGTGCCCGGGTTGGTTGCTGAAGATGATCTGAGCGGGACAGAGGGGGAGTCCGTCCGCTCAGACCGGCTGGTTTTCATCTGCGGGGGAGTGCGCGTGCCCGAAGCATGAAAAGAGCTGTAACGTCCTAACCAAAGCCTGTGCCAGGTTGAGCGCAAAAAAAATTAAATGATTTTTCAGCATGTTGGAAAGGTGCTGTTGCGCTATTGCGCGAAATGTGGTAAGGAGTCAGGAGTTTTTCGTGATTGAACGGAGCCATGTCGCAGGGGAGGTTCAGGCATGCGTTACTCGCGTCCGCCGTTGCTGGATCCGGTTCTTCGGGTGGAAGGATCGATTTTTTCGTGGAGCATTGGCAAGTTCTTGGTTCTGTTCGGCACCTTGCTGATGGGGGCCATTCTGACGGTCACCGTGGTGCTCACCTATGGGACCGTGTCCATGTACCTCGACCAGGCCTATTCGCGCAACGCCCACGTCCGTGCTCTGGCGCAGGCCCACGAGATCAACCGCCTGCTGGTCGCGGCCCGACATGATCTGGATTATCTGACCCGCATGCCGCTGACCCCCGAGGCGATGACCAGGCACCTGGAGGCCAAATCGCCGGAGGAGCGGGGTCGGTATCGCGAAATCGCCTTTCAGGGCCAGACCACCGCCGAGCGTTTTGTGCTCGTCAACACGGGAAGCACCGTGGTTTCCGTACCCCTGGATCAGATCCTGGGGGCTAAGTTCGCCATCTTCTCCGGTGGGGATCAGGTGACTGGCAAGGAAGTTGACCACATTCAGATCGGTGACCCCATGGATGTGGTCTATCCGTCGGTGCATGTGCAAGGCACCCTGAGTGCCCTGAGCATGCATGTCATCCGCCTCACGGCCCCTGTCTATAATGGTGAGAAAGTCATGAAGGGGCACTTGACCCTCTCGGTCGATTTGCGTAGTTTGCGCGATATCGTGAGCCTGCATACTTCCAATCAATCGCCACTGTATCTCTTCCCGCAGGAAAGCGAACACAAGAAAAGCTTCTTTTTCGATGGTGCCGGCTGGCTGCTGTTCCAGTCGGAAGCGCCGGATCAGAGGGATGCCGAACTCTCGGTGGACCTGCTTCGCATGGGATTGCAGGGCGATGTCGGCCGTCCCGGCTTTGCCTCAGCGTTCCGTCCCGGTTCCATCCATGACCTCTATTGGGCCATGGTGGCCGACATTCAGGCCGGTCGAACAGGGCAGGTGCTGGTGTCGAAACCCTTTTTGACCCCTGCCGGCAGCGATCGGACCCTGTATCTCAGTTATGTCCCTATCGTCTTTGGCGAACGTCCCGAGACGCGGAGGATTGTCGGCGGCATCGGTTGCGTCGACACCAGCTTCGTCTACATGGCATCGACCTATCGAATCGCCGGAACCCTCGCCATTTGCCTGGTACTCGGCATCCTCCTCTCCTTCATCAGCATGTATTTCATCGGCCGTCGCCTGTGCCGACCTTTGGAGCAGTTACGCGAAGCGGTGGAGATCCGGGCCAGCAGCGACGACGCTTCGCCTTTGGCACAGGGACCCCTTTTCCACGAGATCAATCTGTTCCAGCGAGCGATCAACATTCTCCTCATGCAGTTGCAGATTGCACGAACCGACTCCCTCTTGCATGAAGGACTCCTGGAGGGGGATCGCCAGCGCCAGGCGGTGGAACTGGACAAGGAAATCTACCGCAACCCGCTGCTGGATTCCCGATTGGTGGCCATGCCCCTCTATGGTATCGTCGGCGGCAGCCAGGCGGTCAATGGCCTTCGCCAACAGATCCACAAAGCCTCACGAGTCCTGGCCGATGTCCTGATTGTCGGGGAAACGGGGACCGGCAAAGAATTGGCGGCCGAGGCAATCCATTCGGTCAGTCATCGCGCCAATGGACCGTTCATTTCCATCAACTGCGGGGCGTTGGATGAAAACCTGCTGATGGACGCCTTGTTCGGGCATGTCAAGGGGGCCTTTTCCGATGCGCATTCGGAACGCAAAGGTGCGTTCGTCGCCGCATCGGGGGGTACCCTCCACCTTGATGAAATCGGCAATGCCTCGCCGAAGGTCCAGCAGGCCATGCTGCGGGCTTTGTCGGTCAGACGGATTCGACCATTGGGATCGGACCAGGACGTTGCCTTCGATGCCCGGATCATTGCCGCCACCAATGTCGATCTGCTCCAGCTTGCCACCACCGGCGAGTTCCGGGAGGATCTCTTTTACCGGCTGGCGGTGATCACCATCAACACGCCGCCCCTGAGGGAACGCAAGGAGGACATCCCGGTGCTGGTCAACTACTTTCTGGAAGAAAACGCGACGCTCTCCGGAGGAACGCCCTGCAGGATCAGCCGGGGTGCCCTGGAAAAGCTTACCCACCACGATTGGCCGGGCAACGTCAGGGAACTGAAGAACTGCATAACCCGCAGCCTCGCCTTTGCCGAGGGGGACCTGCTCCTGGCCGAGCACATTCTGTTTGATGAGCGCGGCATTGAGACGACACCGGAAGCGATCAGGCTGATTGAGACCGAACGAGGCGGACAGCCAACCGCTTCTCCGATGCTTCCCCCGCCTCCGATGCCTGAAGGAGTGTCTGCTCACCAGGAACCGGAAGTGCAAGCAAGTCTGAATCCAAGGCAGCGCAAGGCATGGCCTCTCATTTTGCGAAACGGCCTGATCACCAGGACCGAGTACCAGGCGGCGGTGGGTGACTCGATTTCCGTCCGAACCGCCCAGTATGACCTCCATGACCTGGTCACCAAGGGACTGTTGACAAAAACCGGACGCGGTCCTTCTTCACGCTACCTGCTCTGCCAAGACGCTCTTGTGTGATCGCTGAAATCGCAAAACGGGGGGATGGGGATGACCGTATTGTCATTGCCAGTGCAGAGAGAATGCTTGGGAGTGAGCCTTTTCCAAAAAGACGGTCTTGTCATTCCCGAGGCAGTCATCGGAAATCAATATCCTCAAAAAATCAAGGAATTATGGATTCCAGCCACATTCTTTCCCCGTGAAGACGGGGGAGGGAATGACGATAAAACTTACCAACGAGCCTTTTGCAAAATGAACTGCTGACGAGTTTTTTTCGTCATTCCCGCGAAAGCGGGAATCCAGAACTCATTGATTTTTCCAGGACTGGATTCCCGATGACTACCTCGGGAATGACT